>JAYUVI010000325.1:0-4840 GCA_043754135.1 Bdellovibrionales bacterium
AATTCTCGATGTGCACTTGATGATCGAACAGCCCGAAAAACTTTTGAATGATTTTATCGCAGCGGGGAGTGATTACATCACGATTCACGTCGAATCTTCACGCGATGTACGTAACTGCCTCGAGCGCATTCGCGCAGCGGGTAAAAAAGCCGGCATCACTTTACGGCCGGCGACTCCCATTGAAGAAATTGCGCCTTATTTGAAAATGGTCGATCTTATTTTAATTATGACGGTGAACCCAGGCTTTGGCGGGCAATCATTTATGCAAGAGCAAGTCGCAAAAATTGCTTGGGTGCGGGCCGAACTCGAAAAAATCGGCTCAAAAGCGCTGATCGAAGTCGACGGCGGCATTAACGCCGACACAGCTACTCAATGCCGTGACGCTGATGTGCTTGTCGCAGGTAACTATGTTTTTAAAAATGATTATGCGACGGCCATTGCGAAATTAAAGGCGGCGAAAACTGAGTGAGTGGCCGTCACTGGGGTAAGAAGTACGATACTGCCACCGTGGCAGTAGACGAACAAGCGAACTACTGCCGCAGCGGCAGTAAATAAATAACTGAAACACTGCCGCAGCGGCAGTAGGTAAAAAATGAAAAAAGCAGCGAGCGGCAACGATAAATCAGCAAGTAAAAATAAAAAACCATCAGGCTCATCGAGTTCAGCAATCGAAATTACCGGTAGCGACGTCAGCATCGAACAAGTTTGGCAGGTGGCTTACGGCGTCGGCACAAAGTTAAGCCTAGCCGCGAGTGCGCGCACAAAAATCACAAAATCGCGCAAGTACATCGATGATGAAGTGGCCAAGGGCCACATCATGTACGGCGTCAACACCGGTTTTGGCGCATTAAGCGGAGTGAGCATTCCAACAAAAGATGTGCTCGAGCTGCAATGCAATTTGATTCGTTCACATGCTTCGGGAGTGGGTGCGCCGTTTACCCCCGCAGAAACTCGCGCGGTCATGTTTTTGCGCGCCAACACTTTGGCTCGCGGCCATAGCGGTATTCGACCTGAAGTGATTGATAAAATTTTAGAATTTATGGCTGAAGATATTTTACCGGTTTTGCCTTGCCAAGGTAGCCTGGGCGCGAGCGGTGATCTGGCTCCGCTTGCGCACTTGGCGCTGGCGCTTATGGGTGAAGGCGAAGTATGGAGTGATACTGATGCGAATGGCGGCCGGCGCCCAGTGGCCACCACAGCGGTGCTTAAGAAAAAAGGCATCCAGCCGCTGGTGATTCACAGCAAAGAAGGTTTAGCGCTCATCAATGGGTGCCAGGTCATGACGGCGATTGGTATGCTTTCGTTTCAGCGTGCCCTGCAACTATGCTTAGTCGCCGATGTCGCGGGTTCGATGTCGCTCGAAGCGTTGCGTGGTTCACGTGATCCGTTTGATGCAAAAATCAGTCAAGCGCGCCCTCACGTTGGTGAGATCAACACCGCAAGTAATCTGCGACGTATTCTCGGTCCGAAGTCAGGCATTTCTGAAAGTCACAAAGATTGTGATCGCGTGCAAGATGCTTACTCTCTCCGCTGTATGCCAGCTGTGCACGGGGCCGTGAAAGATTCTTTGCGTGTCGCGATTGAAACTTTAATCGTCGAAGCCAACTCGAGTACCGACAATCCACTCATTTTTGCTGAAACTAACGAAGTTTTATCGTGCGGTAATTTTCACGGTGAGCCCGTCGCTTTTCAAATGGATTTTCTCGGCATTTCGATGAGCGCACTCGCCAATATTTCTCAGTGTCGTATTTCGCGTTTGATCAACCCAAGTTTTAGTCGTCTACCGCCTTTTCTCGCACCTGAGCCGGGTTTAAATTCGGGTTTAATGGTGGTGGAGTATGCGGCCGCATCTTTGGTGAGTGAAAATAAAATTCACGCGCACCCGGCGTCGGTCGATAGCATACCGACTTCGATTGATAAAGAGGACCACGTCAGCATGGGCACCATCGGCGCGCGCAAATTAAAAGTGATTGTTGAAAACGTAGCCAACGTGCTCGCCATGGAAATTTTAAGCGCCATGCAAGGCCTTTCGCTTTTACGCTCGGGGTATGATGGTGGCTTAAAAGTAAAATCCGCAGCGGGAGTACTCGCCGCCTACGAATTTTTGGTGGAAGAAATCCCACTGGCGAAAAAGGATCGTGTGTTTGCTAACGACATAAAAAAAATACGCGCCCACATTGATTCGGGCGCCTTGCTCGCCGCCGTTGAAAAATCCACCGGCGAGTTAGAGATTTAGGCGGTTATTTTCCGCTAGCTCCGATATGTCTTGGGTCGCCATTGGCGTTCCTGCCAATACCGTACTGAATGTCCATAACGTGGTCGCTGAGTCCCTTGTGAAGCGGAATCCTGCTGCCACTTGAGAGTTTATGGTAGGACGGTTCCTCACGAATCATACCTTGAACCGAGCCCGTTAAAACATCTCTTGTAAAAACGGCCGTGCCGATTTCGCCCTCAGTTCGCTCGCTCAAGGCCTGGTTATAGAGCGTTCTTGCTGCTTTAATTTCATCATCAGAAAGCTGTTGGGTACTAGCAGTGGTTCTTAAAGCATAGGCTATCTTAGCAATAGCTTTGGCGCGCAGCTCGAGCCGTTGCTGTGTCGCTTTTTCTGCATCTGTGGGCTCATTTTTCGAACGATAAAGACTGTAATAGTCTCTTACAGAACTGACATGGGCCTCTTTAAGTACTTGCTCGATAGATGCGCGTGCAAGTTCGACTTCGGCTGGGTGTGCTTTGCGATCGTACCCGTCTTCGACGATGCCAGTCGGGGCGAGATCATGAATACCGGAGTCCCAATCTTTATTGTCCGCGAAACTGAGGTTAGGCATCGTCAGCGCGAGTATGACAATGATTACTTTGAGGGTCTTCATTTTGATTTATCCTTAAGCTTGAGGCGTGCGACTGCCCCGCTATGCGCTTCAAAATAATCTCGTAATCTTGTAACCCTACTTCTCGCACCAGATGCCTGCTCAGCGTCTGGTGTGACTGCTTCAGGGAATTTCTGTACATATTCACCGTAAATGGGGGTCTTAGTTTTAGATAGCGTAATTAAGTAATCTATCATTGCTGGCGATAGTCCAATTGATGGGACTTTATAATATTTAAATAATTCATGGGTGGGATTTTTATGGCTCGCAGCTGAGGTTTGGTCGCCACCGGGCGTGAGGGCTTTAGTTTTTCCAGGTGGAACAACCTTATCAAGAATGGATTCTATTTCATCAGGGGTTAATTCAGTTTCAGATGCGGTTGTATCACGCGATTCCACTTTGCTCTCATCGTCGCCTGAATGCCAATCTTTAGAATCGGCGAAACTGAAAGTAGGCATACACAGAGCTAGGGTTACAGCGATTACTTTTAGAGTCCTCATATTTTCTCCTTCATTAATTTATTCATTGAGGTTGCGAAGGATGTGCCACCCGAGCGCGTATTTAAGGAATCTTAAAATCATTCAGAGGCCAAAGACCAAAAATGGCTTTACGACTGTATGCCAGGCGAACACGTGTCTCGTTTTGAGACACTTCGCGATTATCCATATTTAGGATTGCCGGGCGGACGAGGCGGCAGTGGAATAGGCATCGGCGCGTGGGGTTTTACAGGTATGGGGTAAAACTGAGGAGGTTGATAAGGCCGAATCCTTGGATTTTCGTGAGGTTTCGTATAGCCGCTTTTGCGCGAATTATCATCTTTCTGCCGAGCTGCGGGGGCCGTTCTATTTTGCTGTCTCTGAAGGGTGTGCAATATTTCACGCTCCTCTGTTTCTTGCTGAGCGAGCTTTTGCACACGAATTCCTTCTAGCAATTTTTCTATATCTAAAGTTTCTCTTATTTCTTCACTGAAAATCGAGATGTTTTGCGAATCCAATTCGGCCTGTAAGCTCACCGACGCATCATAAATCTCTTCAGCAAGGCCCATTCCGGTTATAAGTGCGATGGCCTCGCGCCTCAGTTTGGCAAGATTCTCGGGGCCGGGGAACACCTCTTGGTACAACTGAATTGATCCAGCTCCGTTATTTTGCAGCGTTTGCGCCAATGCAGCGGCCACGACTTCGATGTTGATCAGAGTTTGCTCGGGTAGGTTTAATTTATTGAGATCAAGTTGGGGGTTCAGCACGCCGTTGTCACTGGCAAAAGCCGAGAGAGACATCATCAAGCAGAAGACCAGAGCCATTTGACGAAAGAGAGCTGCGCGCATTTACAATCCTTTATAGCTACCCCTCGTGCGCGAAACATAACACTGACCCGGCGAGAAAGGAAGCTAGGTTTGACCCCCTCGCGAACCTCAAGTAGAAATTAAAAACTATGACGAAAAAAAGTGCTAACACCAAGAAATCAGTAGCCATTCAATCGACCGCTAAGCGAGTGGTGAAGGCCCCCACCGGTACGACCCTCAATTGCAAGGGTTGGCTGCAAGAAGCCGCTTATCGCATGATTCAAAATAATCTTGACCCGAATGTCGCTGAAAACCCTGATGAACTTATTGTTTATGGTGGTCGTGGTAAGGCCGCGCGCAATTGGCAGTGCTTCGATAAAATTTTACAGACTTTGAAAACGCTTGAGAACGACGAAACTCTACTTGTGCAATCGGGTAAACCCATCGGCATTGTGAGAACGCACAAAGATGCGCCTCGTGTACTGATCGCGAATTCAAATTTGGTCGGCAAGTGGTCGAATTGGGAGCACTTCGATGAGCTCGATAAAAAAGGTTTAATGATGTACGGCCAAATGACGGCCGGCTCGTGGATCTACATCGGCACACAAGGGATTATTCAAGGCACCTACGAAACTTTTGCTGAAGTCGGCCGCCAACATTTTTCTGGAAAAAAAGTGGCCAGTAAAAAAACTTC
>JAYUVI010000326.1:0-3329 GCA_043754135.1 Bdellovibrionales bacterium
CCACCAGTGCACATTAAGTTCCAGTCTGCCGGCTAGGCTTTGACTGGGTCGGCTTGACTCCGACAAGAAACTATCGATTTATCTTGGCGCACTCATTTTTTCTCCCCCGACTTTTTCGAAATCAACGCCTCAGACTGTGTAAGCGGAAAACACGACAGCGAAAACTGATACACTTCGCTTTCATGACCATGTTCGGTGATCAAAGTTCTCAGCTCTTGATTGAAGGACTCTATTCGCCGTTTAATTTCGGGGACTAGCTTTACACTCATCGCAATAGTGAGGCTCGAACTGTCGCGAAGTTTAAAATCGACTTTGTCGATGGCGTTTTTGGCTTTATCGAGAATTTGTTTTTGATAATTTTGTTTTTCACGTGAGGTGATTTCGTAGTGAGTCCAGTTTGTGTTTGTCGTGATGACCTGCCACTGTGGGCCGGACAAATCAATATGACCCATTTCATGCAAAACCTGTAGCGCCGCTTCGGTTTCAGTTGAGCTCAGATTTATTTTTCGCGCGATCCACTTGGAATCAGATTTAAAGTCAGATAGATGAAACAATTCTAAGATCGCAAAAAAATACCATTTCGAAAGAGGATTAAAATCATGGCTGCCCAAATACCGCTGTGTCGAAACACGATGTTGACGAGAAGATTTTGACTCTACGACATGATCGAGCGGCACTTGCAACTCTGATGAAATGCGTTTCACCATTTGCCGGGAAAACTTTCTTTTCCCTTTCATCAAGCGCGAAAGCAGACTGGGGTCGATCTCTAAGTCACGACCAAAGGCACGTAATGAGTAGTTCGGGTTACGCTCAGTCCGCTGTAGAAATGTCAGATTCAAATGGTGTTTGATGGCAATTTGATTCATATCCGCTGGCCATGTAACACAAAGTATTTTTCGTGCCTAGAAATTTGACCACAAACTGTGGCCAAGATTTGGCCACAGTCAGGTTAGTGAAGGTTTTTGAATAAAATACTGCAGGCCTTAGAAAATAATACTTGGGGCCAAATCATTTTATCGAAACGAGATATTATTGAAATACATTTTTGCATTAGGCGCCGATATCGACTGGCCGTAGTTCGGCAATAAAACAATTCGCACATATTGAGTGCCCTGACGAAATTGACCGGCGGTATCGTTAAAGGCTTCACCGGTCACTTCTCCACCGATCGTCTGCCAGCTTGTCGTGAGGGGGTGAGTCCCCGATTGATTGGTGTAATAGTAGCTGCCACCATATTTATGGTTCTTGATCACGGTTTTAGGTGTAATTTGCGCCACTACAAAGGCAGGAAGAGATTCGCTGAGCACCACTCTATTACCCGATGCCAAAGCATAAGGGTGATCGTGATCTGTCACATAGTCAGGTAAATGACCGGTGTTACCGTCGAAGTAAATTCCCACCTGTAAAACGTAACGGCCGGCACTCACCGGCTGCCACCCCGAAATAGCTTCAACTGTGGTGATATTTTTACCGTCGATTGAGGCGAGTTTAACAGTGTTCCCCTGTCGCAAAACGCGATTCGACGTGATGGGGTTTTTAAATTTATCGTAGCCATCGAGTCCAAAATAATAAGCCGAGATCGCTCCGCCTACAGACCGAAACTCACCAGACAGATTGTATGTTTTGGTCGTGTCGACGGCTATTAAATCTGAACTCATGACGGTCGTGTAATCCGTTAAACTCGCCAAGTGTGAAAACACTTCGCCCTTTTGCGCGTCCATCTCGGTGATTTTGAAATTCATTTGTCGTCGGCCTTCGGCATTGTCGGCCTTGATGGTGACAGGCGCCTCGCGCACGATAATGCCATTACTCGAACTCGCATTATAGGTATCAAGACTAAAATTATCAGAACAGTTTTGAAAGCTGGTGAGAAGAAAGGCTATGAAAGCGAAGGCCATAAGCATAGGCTTGCGATTTTTCAGGTGAGTCATCATACAGCTTGAATTCTCCTCTGGACCTTCCTTGTATCGGCCACTTAGACCAAAGACTTGACCCGAGTTGAGAAATTGTCATTTTGAGACATGGGTACCCTTTAGAAGATAGCACGCCATGCCGAAGAGCTAATGTAGTTTGTTGGACGTTCGCTTGTACCTCCTATCTTACTGAACGTGTGTATCCAGGATACAAGGGGAACTTTTATGCCTTCAGGCAAAATACCGGCATGGGCGCCGGACGTAGCTGCGGCCATTTTACAAACGGTTCTTAAAAAAGATCCATTCACTTTTTTCCATTGCTGTCGCGTGGGCCAAAACTCACGCAAGCTGGGTCATCTGTTACATCTGCCCGAATATGAATTAGCGATATTAGAATACTCAGGTTTGTTTCATGACATCGGCAAGGTCGGCTTACCTGACAGTGTTTTGCTGAAGCCCAGCAGGCTCGACGAAAATGAACATGCGCAGATGAAAAACCATGCCGAAATGAGCGTCGATATTATTCGCCCTCTCACTAAAGAACCATTTTTTCGTTTTTTGATTCCGGGCGTGCGTTATCATCACGAGCGTTACGATGGTAAAGGTTACCCCCACGGTTTAATGGGTGAAAAAATCCCACTTATGGCGCGTGCGATTGCCGTGATTGATTCAGTCGATGCCATGATGAACACTCGCCCCTACCGCCAAGCTCTCACTTGGGATTACGTCAAAAAAGAACTCGTCGATTATTCAGGCACGCAATTCGACCCACGACTTGCTCAGGTTTACCTCGAAGCCGCCAACCAGGGCTTCTTTCATGACGCCCCAGCACGCGACGAAATCGTCGTCCCACAAATCCTCAAGATTGCTGCGTAATCTGAATTCGGCGCCAAATTCACGTAACCATCGCCGTGTTTATAAAAATTTGACGAGATATTTGCCGGTTTCGCTACGCTTGTTTTTGGCGACAGCTTCAGGAGTACCAGCCGCTACGATCTCGCCGCCTTTGCGCCCGCCATCGGGGCCGAGGTCGATGACCCAGTCACAAGATTTTACGACGTCTAAGTTATGTTCAATCACAAGCACAGTGTTGCCTTGATCTGTGAGCTCATGCAGTAGCTCCACGAGCTTACGAATATCTTCGAAGTGCAAACCAGTCGTAGGTTCATCTAAAATGTAAAGTGTTTTACCGGTGCCGCGTTTAGACAACTCTTTCGAAAGTTTAATACGTTGCGCTTCACCGCCCGATAAAGTCGTCGAGGACTGACCAAGAGTTAAATAATCCAAACCCACTCGGCGCAGAGTCTCAAGCTTCCGAAAAATAATCGCGTGATTTTTAAAAAATTCGTGAGCCTCAGCCACCGTCATATTCAAAACATCGGCGATAGATTTATCGCGGTAGCGAATACTGCGCGT
>JAYUVI010000327.1:0-3128 GCA_043754135.1 Bdellovibrionales bacterium
AACCCCACTAAAACTCAAAAAACCTGCAATTGATGGCGCTTTTATCAGCCGAGAGCAACAAATGCCTGGCCTGCGGCCGGCATTTGGCAGCGCGCCCTAGTTACGACATCGTTAATTTCGACTCCTCTGATATTACTATTTTTTGCAAGATCCGAAAGCTGCTCAAGACTGCCAGCCGTTGTACCCATAGCTCCATTCTTAAATGTCACCCGAGCTCGATGAATTTCGTTACGTAAAAATACATTTTCGGCGCCCACCAAATTTCGAGGCACCGTAAAATTTGGATTTCGAGGCTCTATCGAATTGATTGTCAATTGACGTGTATTACCTGACTTGATTCGATCAACAATTTGCTCTTGGGTCATATTTTTAACTCTGCCGTTGTCATTCACTTCGGCAGTTTGTCCTGGCTCCATTCCGGCGAGCGCACTGAGCGTGTCACCGTTAACAATAGGTACAACTTCACCACGCGGGGTTAAACTTCCTAAATTTTGAACTTCGGTTGCCGGTAGGGTGCGACCAAGGCCGGTGTTGTTCGGCGCCCTCTCATTGAATTCGATCGAAAACGCGTCGGTGGGGTGAACTGACCCCGGGCTTGCACCTGTGCCTAAAGCAATTGAACGATCGACGGCTTCTTCGAAGAAAACCCGAATAGGTTTGTAACCTTCACCTGCTTTAAAGAAGGCCTTTAGTTCTCCGCTCGGATTATCGGGTACAGACGAAACCCCCATATCAATGGGCACCAGCGGTCTACTCGGGTCGGCTGTCAGCAAAAAATCACCAAGATTTGCATCGGTTAAATATTTTCCGTCAGCTCTTAAATTCGCCATCAACGTATCGAACGCCGCTAAATGTGCATCTGTGAGTGGGAACAAACTTTGTCTACCCGCTCGCAAATCGCGCAAAATCGCCAGTAGAGATACACCATTTACTTTTTCCATAACCACAGCAGGGCGAATAATATTGTCAGGCCCAATAATTTTGGCCTGACCGTAAACTTCGGGCCCACCATATTTTCTTAAACTATTGAGGTTATCGTATTCTGTTTTTATAGTTTGGCTTGCGCTACTATCTGCTTTGTAAATGACAGGTTTACCATTGTATTCGCCTGAATATATAAGACCTATACCACCCGTACCCGGATTTAAAAGTACAATTGGGCCCTCGTGCCATGGCAAATTGGCTGTGCGGACAGTGTTAGTCAGTGCTTTATCCACCGCGAAAACTTGGTCACGCGCACTGTTAAACACCGACTCACCATAATTGACCAAACGTAAATCACCAGATTTTAACATGTCAAAAGCTCGAGCTGGCTCACTACTTAAAAGATTATCTACACTGGACTCAGTGAAAATTATATTTGCGATTCTTTCGGGCGGCACGCCGTAGTCGATCGCCATATCTTTAAACTCTTTAATCATCTCATCAGCCGTAATTTTTTCGTCAATAAAACGATCGCGAAGGTCATATGCAGCTTCTGTAATATCAACTGTATGAGGTCGGTTCGGTGGGATCAATTCTTCAACTGAATTCGCGCGATCGAGTTGTTCAGTCGTGGTCGGCACAGATTCGGTCTTGTTTAAATCCATATCGGCTTCGCCATTTTCTCGGGTGGCGATCACTTGTGACTCGGGTATAGCTTGCGGCACAGGGTCCGTCGGCCCACTTCTCGGTGGAATTTTTGGTTGAATAGGGTCCCAGTATTTCGCTTTTATACCCACAAAAATGGTCACACGCTTTGGTGAACCTTCAGGCAAACGCAGTGGGCTCGCATGAAGTGTACCCTTAGCGCCTGGTGTGTTCATTCGGCGACCAGCACCCGTGATAATGGCGGCCTCAGTATTTTTTGGTATAATATATTCCGATTTCGACAAAATAAGCTCAGGGCCACCATCTCGAGCAGAACTAATCAACATCGACCCGTCTGCTCTGATCTCTTTAATTTGTGCGCCATACCCCTTTGACTCAAAAACTTCGCTAATTTTTGCTTTTGCGGCCTCATCAAATAAAATCGTACTCGGGCCTTCAATTGTTCTCATTGCATGCTGCCATGTCTGACCGTCATCGACATGCACTAGTGATTTGGCGGCATTGAAATCAACTCCAATGGTTACGTTTTCGACCTCTAACGGAATGTGGGGAGAACTCGCTTGAGCCCGCTCCAGCAAATTCTCAACGAAGGCTTCAAGGCTAGCTTTATTCTGGCTCGAAAATTGATCAGAAGTGAGTGTGTTGATGCCTTTTGAAGATTGAACGTTTGGTAAATTCACCGGGAACCGACCGCGGCCCGTACTGCTTACTTTTTCAAATTCAGAAATAATATTTTCTGTATCAAAGTCTATGTTCGAATAATCAACGACAGAGTAACTATTCTCAATCAGACCGCCATTCGGTAGCTCAGCTATAGAAACACGCTCAACTATCGCATCAACAGCGCGATTCAAATCTTCAGTTGTTGCGTCACCCTTAGCCGCATCTTCTAGATCAGCGACCATTACACCTTCGTTCGGCGTTAAATCGACCCCAGCCAATTTCGGCGATTCAGGCCCGGCTCTCGGTGGGTCTCGTGGGCTGCCGTTATCATTCCAATATTTCGGTTGAACAGCGACAAAAAGTGTAAGTCTTGGGGCCGCGCTGGGTTCTACTAAAGGGCTTGAGTGCCAACTCCCTTTCGCGCCTTCGGCGTGAATGGTTCGACCGTACCCCGAGATCATCACACCCTGCATACGATTTGGGCGAATATAATCACTCGGTGATAGCTCTACGGTTCGCGTATCGCCGTCTAATTCGGCACGTGAACTATTCACGACCATAGTTCCGTTGGCTCGTATTTCATGTACTCGTGAATAATCTTTAAAGTTAGGTTCATTAAGGTTGGGGAATACAGCTTTAATTTTCGCAATACCCGAATCAGTAAAAAGAATGGTTCCAGGCCCATCAATCGGTACAGTGGCGTGCAGCCAAGTGTTTACGGCATCAACATGAATATAAGAGTCTCGTGCATTCCAATTGTAGCCTATAGAAACTGTATTTATAACTAGCTCTAAACCCGGTGAAGCCGCCTGCGCTCGCGCCAATATAGCTTCAGCAATTGATCTTAAACTAGCTTTGTTTCCCTCTGTAAAAGC
>JAYUVI010000328.1:0-3920 GCA_043754135.1 Bdellovibrionales bacterium
TAATACCCGCAAGCCGATTTTTAATATCGTGTGTGAATCCTGAAAAAAATAAATGTAACGAAGCTGAATGCCGTTTTTCTTGCAACACAAAGTAAATGAGCATGCTGCCACCGGCGATCAAAAGCACTAGGAGCGTAGCCCCTTCCCACAACAACATGCTCTTATGACGACCTTCAGTAAAATCAAATTGCGAAATCAGGTTGAGGGCAAAATACATCCACCACACCGTCATTGATGTCGTGAGAACAAGCCAAGCTACCGCTAAGCCAATTCTTAATTTCCGCCACACTGGTTTCAACGCGAACTCCGTCTCAGTTTCTACATTTCAGTTTAAAAAGCTTTTTCCGCGCTCTTCACAATTACATCACGTGTGCGCTCAAGAATCTCTTCATTGTGCGCGAGAGATACAAATCCCACTTCAAAAGCACTCGGCGGTAAGTACACACTGTTTTCTAAGCAATGGTGAAACATAATTTTAAATCGATCACGCATTTCTTGATTGAATTGTTTCGGCGAACGCATCACCTCTCCCGTCAAATTCACGTGTAGCCAAAACACTGAGCCAGCCTGCGCGACACGCACAGGTAAGTCTTTCACGCGTAAACCCTCTTCAATTTGCGTCACAAACTTGGTCGTACGTGCTTGCAAAACATTGTAAACATTGTCCCGCTCGATTTTTTCTAAAGTCGCGAGACCCGCGCGCATGCCCACAGCGTTACCCGCAAGAGTGCCCGCTTGATAAACCGGACCTGAAGGCGCCACGAGATCCATAATATCGCGACGACCGGCGTACGCCCCTACGGGAAAGCCGCCACCAATAATCTTACCGTACGTCACCAGATCTGGTCGCACGCCCAATTTTTCAGCCATGCCACCAAGACCGACGCGAAAACCTGAAATGACTTCATCAAAAATCACGAGCGTGCCACTTTTCTTAGCGAGGTCACAAACTTTTTGCAAAAACTCTGGGCGCTGAGGCAACAATCCAAAATTCGCGGGGAGCGGCTCAATAATTACGGCTGCCAATTCGCGACCATACAAACGAAAAGCTTCTTCCACTGAAATTTCGTCATCGAGCTGCGCGACAATAGTGTCTTGCGCCACGTGGGCGCCCACTCCGGCGCTGTCAGACTCACCCGAGCTCGCAAGACCACTCCCCGCTTTAACGAGAAGTGAATCGGCATGACCGTGGTAGCAACCTTCGAATTTCAAAATTTTATTACGGCCTGTGTACGCGCGCGCCAAGCGTAGAGCGCTCATCACGGCTTCAGTACCTGAACAAACGAATCGAATTTTTTCGACAAACGAGAGGCGATTGGTGATCCATTCAGCCAAACGGAGCGAATAGGGTTCGCATGTACCGAGTGACCAAGCCTCGTCGACGGCACGATGGACTTCAGCTAAAACATCGTCATCAATGTGCCCTAAAATATTGGGACCAAAACTTTGGCAGTAGTCGATGTACGATCGCCCCTCAACTGACGTGAGAAACGCGCCCTTTGCTGAACGAAAAAAAATCGGTACGCCGCCGACGCTTTTAAAAGCACGAACGGGGCTGTGCACCCCGCCAGGCGCTACTTTTTGTGAGCGTTCAAAATATTCCTGAGAACTCAACATTAGGACCTCCTCAAACTTTTTAACCAACCTTGGTGCGACAAAAAAACACTCACGTCTTTCTGTAAAAAATCGCGTAACTGTTTATACGTGTGACCCGGCCCACAAGCATGCTGAGCCGCGCGAATTTCGGGGCGAGTGGCAACGGCTCGTCGAAAACTTGAAAAACTCGCCCAGTAAAAATGGGTTTTCCCGGTCAGATCAGGAGCATTAGCTGTTTCATGCAAGTCGTAAGTGACACAAAGATCCATCTCGCCAAGACCCTGAGACTCATTGTGTGACAGTTTCAAGAACTCAGGCGCCGCACCAATGAGCGTGTTGATATCGTAAAGTTCAGCTGCGTCTTCACCCAGCCCCTCTTGCGAGCCATTCACCCACACACCTTTTTCCGCAAGCTTCTGCCAGCTGGTGAGACCAGCGCACCAAACCACCTGCTGAGGCGTCGCCTTAAGGTCAGCCGGCCAGGCCTCAGCCTTAGCCACCCACAGATTTCGATTTTCTAAATTTTTAAAATCCACCGAGCGACTTTCACGATCGTAAAAGTGACTGTCACTCATGCGGAGTGGAAATATTTGCGCATCACTTACTATTTGTGACTCTTGATTTTGCTCTACCGAATTAAGCGTACCTAAATTTCGCTTGGTGTACAATTTCACTGAGTCAAGGCGTCCTGGCGATGGCCCCTCGCCCGCAGCTAAAACCCGCGCTGTCTCTTGCGGCTTTTCACCGCGCTCAATTTCGATTTCTCCATAAGGCATGCTCAGGCACGCCACACCTATTTTTTGATGGCAACCACCGCCGTATTTTTGCAAAATTGCGCGCTCACGCTGAGCATTTTTAAATGTCTGCGGGCAATTAATCGGCGCTAACAATTCGCGCAAATCTTGACGTGATTTTAAAATTTCAATGGCGAGTGCCCCTTGTGCCGGGGCACTGGGGTTCGCGATAAGCGGAGTGATCATCCATCGACACTCACTCAGAGCTGAACGCAAAACTTGACGAGTTTCTGCAAATTCTTCTTCGTCGCTCGCGAGCAAGCGATCAACAGCAGCTTTGGCGAGCACAAGCGCATCGGCATCGCCGCTCATCAGTTTTCGTACGCGTGTCGGTATATTGCCGCGAATATTTTTGAATTCGATTTCGGCTTGAAAAGGTAACGCCCATTTTAAAAATTCGCCGACGTTGAGAATTCGTCGCGGTGACGAAGAAAAAACTCGCAGTTGATGTGGTTCTGATGAACTTGCTGGCTGGCCATCACTTGCGTACGTATCGGCCAGCGCGGACTTCAAACTACTTTCGCGAAACAAAATCAAATCCCGCGCATCAGCCCGGGGCAGAGTCGCCACAATTTCAGTCAGAACACGCTCTTCAGTCGGCAGATCTTTCCACGAATGCACGACGAGGTCGCACTCCCCCTGCATTAACTTTTTCGTGAGATCTTCAGTGAACACACCCTTTTCAGGCATCTGCCACAACGGAGTTTCGAGATTTTGATCACCTAACGACGTCGAAAAAAAATACTCAACTTGAACCTGCGGGATTCTCGCCTGCAGCGCCTGACCCACTCGGTAGGCTTGCAATCGGGCCAAATCACTTTTACGTGCAGCAATTTTAATTAGCATTTTGCTTTCAAAATCTAAAAGAGATTCAAAACTGAGTTATAACTACGCTTGCAAACTGAGAGTTTGAATCAGCGCTTTGGCACGCTCGACTTCGCTCTCCACTTTTTGCTTGGTATTTTCTATTTCGCGAAAAATATCTTGTAAAGACAAATAGTGCGAAACAATCGACAGCGGGTCGACACTCGATTCACTGCGATAATCAAGTACAGGACCCACACACGAAAGCGCAGGCTGCATAAAGCGATGGAGTGACGAACTTTCAAGCGGGGCTGCAATCAATACACCCACGGGACCACCAGTTTCGACTTGCAAACTTGCATTGAGTTCACGTACGCGCACATTGGTGAATCGCGTGAGTAGATTTTGCAATTTCTCCGTCGCACGCGCGATATCGCGAGCATAAACATAAATCGGCGCCTCGAGCTTACCTAACCAAGGCAACATATCGCGAGTCAGGGCGCCCGAACCGATAATATGAACCTCATGAACACCGCGCATTTTACGTCGAGCCAAGCTGCCATACGACTGGCTACCCAATCCACGCAAATGACTGTCACGCACCTTGCGCGCATTTAAATGAATCGAAAACAACTGTTGGTACAACGTGTGATCTTGCGAAATTTTTTCGAGCAATTCTTTAAACTGCCCATGAACTTCGGTCTCACCACGCACGGGCGAGTGCAA
>JAYUVI010000329.1:0-2480 GCA_043754135.1 Bdellovibrionales bacterium
GCCCCTAAGCAATCCGGGGGGATTAGTGAAAAAAATCGGCACAACATTAGTTTTAATGGGCATTATTCTATTATCCACTTTATCGTTTGTAACAGCGCAGGCGCAAAACGTCAGGTTACGACCAGCGCCCACCACGCCGCCAGGCTCGACAACGTCGACAGACCCAAACGCAAGTGGCACTACGTCGACTGAGGTTACAACGCCTCCACCACGCGCGTTGAATCGAGTCGAGTCTGAAGTCAAAGCCGTGGTTTCGACCTATCAATATAAAGAGACCGGCGTAATGAAACTCACCGGAACGATGTATGGTGCAAATATCAATTTGAAGGCGCCCGTGCGCGCGGCGCCCAACACTTATGTGCGTAGCACATTTGAATTTTTAAAAGGCGGCGCCGATTATGATGGCTCCTACAACGATGAAGAAAGAACTCCGCTTAAAGCTAAAAGCGATGATTATGTCTACACCGTCGAAGGCGTTTTCGGTTGCGTAATAGCTCTGCCGAACACCGGCGGCAGCAAGTTTGATATTTCTGGCGGACTCGGTTATCGCTATCTCAACAATCAAACTAAAGCGGTAGGTGCATATGAACGCGAACAGACCTACACATACTCGCCTGTCATAGCGGCTTTCACCCGACCGGTGAATGCTAAATGGTCGATCCGCGGAGCACTCGAATATGATTTATTTTGGCAAGGTCAAAATAAGTCCCACCTCGAAGATGTGAACTCTAAATACCCCACTTTAAAATTCAAACAGAAATCAGGTTCGGGAACCAAGCTGAGTGTCGCGGGACTCACAGATTTGAACGCGCGCAGCCAGTTTATAGCCGAAATGTTTTATCGAACCTGGGACATCAACGCCTCAGACGTCAACCAAGGCATGCTCGAACCTAAAAATAAAACTTCTATGGTGGGGCTCAGTGTCGGCGCGACGTTTTAACTACGCACATAAAGTATAAAACATTTATTCGTTACTTTGCCACGTGTCGTGTGGGAGTGGATTGGTAAAACTCCCTAGCCAAGCTTTCGCAAAACTAGGGAGTTGAGTCGGAAGAGACTTAGTTAATTAGCACTTGTTTCATTCAGTTCACTAGTCGACTTTGTTTTTTATCTGCTTCGCTTTGGTCTCAGTTTTGTCAACGGCAGTTTTGGTTTTGTTTTTGATTTTTTTAGGCAAGCACTCCATTTTACCGTTCACCATTTCGCAGGTTTTATCCTTAACATCGCGACCAGTTTCTTTCACGCTGTCTACGGCTTTGTTACCTACGTTTTGCGTTTTTTCGAGAACTGTTTCATCAGCTAAAGCCGAGGTACCAAGAGCGAACCCCAGCGAACCTAGCGTTAAACAACTTGATATCACAACTGTACGTAACATGATTTACTCCTCCGCATTTTTCTTAAATATTATCTGACGTATTATCTTAAATTAACCTTGATTAAGGTTATCGTCTTTTCTAAGACCGTCTTTTACATTTTCGACAGCGTCATCTTTTTTATGTTCAAAGCGTTTAAAAATGCCAGAAAGTTTATCGCTGTATTTTTCTTTAGCATCACCATAACGCTGCTGAATTAAACCACCGATAGCGCCCATGTCGCCTTTGGTTTCGTTCAATTCGTCATCGGTTAATTTACCCCACGCTTTTAGAACTTCGCCTTTAATCTCAAGCCATTTACCTTTGATTGTGTGTTCATTCATTGTGTCCATGAATTCTCCTTTACTTTTGTGCCTGTTATTGTTTCTAGTCGCATATTAAGCAAGACTCGGCCCATGGCAGAAACGCAAGGTATTGCATTTGGCGCAGCCATCGCCCCAATCCAAATCTGACATTGGGGCGAATCACCACAAAATTCCCGCAAGAATGGCCACTATTGATGGTCTCTTATTTGCTGTTATAGTTATTTATTAAACAAAAGGAGTATGCAAATGGGTCTCATTGCTACAATTCTCGTGGGTTTTATTGTGGGTCTAGTCGCGCGCTTTGTAAAACCAGGCGACGACAACTTGGGTTTTATCCTGACAAGTGTGGTCGGTATCATTGGCGCCGTTGTCGCGGCTTACTTAGGCCAAGCTTTCGGGTGGTACCTGCCGGGCGAACCCGTCGGTTTTATCGCGTCGGTAATTGGCGCAATACTTGTTCTCGTCGCGCTTAAAGCTACTATGGGAAGAAAATAAACAATTCGTGGTTCATGCTTTCCCGCTTCGCCAATCGTACAAACTTGGCGCCTAAAAGTGAAAACCACTTTACTGGCGTCGGGCCGCACGCAAGAATTGTACGACTACATGACGGTCAACAACATTAATCCGTGAAGATCGCGACCTACGCGCCTTCACTTCAAAAAGGCGTAGCTCGTGAGCAAAATCTTCAGGTGGACGGCGTTTGCCGTGGTCGGTATTGTTTTTGTCACCTATTTAAGTTTAACCACCTTTTTCTGGCTTAGCCAAAAACAGTTTGGCAAGGCTCAAAAGGTACCTGCAGATT
>JAYUVI010000330.1:0-2490 GCA_043754135.1 Bdellovibrionales bacterium
CGCTCTCGATACTCGCGCATTGTCTTTGGATAATCCGGCTTGACCACAAAGGCAATC
Organism: Bdellovibrionales bacterium; assembly: GCA_043754135.1. GTDB lineage: Bacteria > Bdellovibrionota > Bdellovibrionia > Bdellovibrionales > UBA1609 > RBG-16-40-8. Next base: position 58 of record JAYUVI010000330.1, read on the forward strand.
GTCACTTATCCCATAAGGGGAGTCAACCGGATAAGCATTTCAGCATATTTTTAAATAAGGAGTTTTTTTGAAACTACTACGAATGTCACGACAAGCTTTAGCTGGTTTTTTAATTCTATTTTCGCTGGTCTCTTCCTCGCCGGCATATTCTGGTAGTATTCAATTAGCAGCAACGGCTGCGTGTGTAGCTTCAGGTGCCGGGTCACGAACGACGATTTTCGTGAATCAAGAGATAAAATGCGCCGACGCCTGTGCTGCTCAAGTCAAATGTGGGAGCACAGCCTCGACTTGCATTGAATCTGCCAGCATCACGGTATGGAACGGGAGCCCGAGTCTTTTTTTCAATTACGATTCAACATCTGCAGAATGTTCGAATGCCAAAAATATCAATTCGGCCAACGCGGCAGGCAAAATTTGCTGCTGTTCAAGCGGCTGCGCAAAACCCGCAACACTAGGTACGGGCTTCGGTGGCTAAGGTGCGGACACACTTCCGGTAGCGGCAGTGCAGCATTCGTGCTGCATCACCGACGGTGCTGCTTGCCGTAAAGTAAATTACGGCCGAATAAACTGTTTTATTTCAGCTACGACTTGCCGACGATGCTCTGTGAGTAAAAACGGAAAGTGTGCTGAATTTTTAATTTCAACGTTTTTGAATTTATTATTGAGCGTACCTAAATTTTTTTCGTGAGCGCTCACTATGCAATAATCTTGATCACCATAAATATTCAGCACCGGCAAAGCCAGTTTACGTAAACGAGCTTCATTGTCGAAAACCATTAAGTGCGATCTATTTAATATTTTATAGAAGGGCTCGTTGAATTGATCCATCACCTTTTGAATTTCACACCCATTTGCTTCTGCTGATAAAAAATAGTCTGGATCGGGGCTTGAAACTGATCTTTCAAATAAGGCTCAAGGTACTCAGGTAAGCCCGGTCCACCATGCAAAAAAATGAGAGTGATTAAAGAAATCATTTGTTTTTACTCAGGTCCGTTAAGCTGGCGGACTTGCCACAAAATATCGTGCACCAAGCCGTCGAATGCCTGGCGAGTCTCTTGAAAGAAATACGGATCAACAAATGTCCCCCATACTCCTACGCTTGCACCAGCTGTGCCCATCACACCCTGACTGATGCGCGCAGTGGCCCAGCGACGACGCAAAGTCTGCATCTGCGCTGCACGCGCGTCGGGCACAAGATCATCGTGTAGAAGCGGCTGTTCTTTTTCAATTAAACCTAAAATAGTTAGCGCGAGTCGCAACTGATTTTCGAGGCGATCATGCAAAGCCTCATTGCGATCATGAAAGTCTTGAGTCACATCACTCACCCACTGCTTGTGAATTTTTTCGGCTGACCATTTTTTATAAACACCCAAATCAGCTTTAACGGCGGTCAGTTTCTGCACTAATTCTAGTAAGCCCGCTTTATGTTCAGTCGCAATCGCTTGCGTGCTGTTCGGGTCTTCGGCCGCCATGAGTAAAACCTTTTCTAAAAATTCATCGGCTGAGTAAACAACCTCGAGATAATTCGATTCGCGCTCACGTACTTGCGCCGCATTTCGACGGATTTCATCTAAACCGCGAGTGGTACCCCGCTTGGTGTACTCGTCACTGATAATATCTTGATAGCTCGGGTAACGAGTGGCCGATTTAGATACCTGCCTTGTGTGCATCTGCCGGTCTTTGCCCGAGCCCGTGTAATAGGTTTCAGTTTCAGTCCAATGATCCGTATAGCTCACGCCAGGTTCGCGCTCGGCAATATTATTATAAATATCGGCTTTGATGCTTAAAGCGCGAGAGCGCACCTCATAGCGCATCTGTAAAAAGCGAGGTTCGGTGGCAATTACAGGATAAACCTCACTACCCACCTGCTCTGTTAAACCATCTAAAATATCATCTAAGCGATCGAGATCATAAACCCCTGTGGCATAAGAGTGATCGCGGTTCCCTTCAAAATCGGCCCAGTGCGAGAGGCTATTCATTTTGTAAATATGTATATCTTGAGCACTGAGCGCATTACCCTTCGCGACGCTGACCCCGAAAATTTTAGCTATGAGCACCTGCAAGTCTTCAAATTGGCCGGGCGTATCGTAAAGCGTATCTTCGAGATTTTTCACCTGCTCATCTGATAATTTTAATTGTGCGCGCTTTTCAACAACATCACGAACAATGTCATCGATCAGTTGCACAGTGCGCGACTCTTTGCGAATAAAGTCAATCACACTCAAAACTACCTCTGAAGGCCCGTAAAGCGGTTGTAAAAAGCGTCGGAGCGCAAAACTTTGCGTACCAGGTTGCGAAACAGCCACAGAAAGTAATGTCTCTTCAATCTGCGAAAGCGCTTTGATAGAAACATCGGGGTGCGTGCCAAAAAGACCATTGCGATTACGACGAGCCGATTCAACTTTGGCTTTCTGCAGAGCCATTAAAATACGC
>JAYUVI010000331.1:0-5108 GCA_043754135.1 Bdellovibrionales bacterium
AGCACTTTAATGTTGAGTTCTTCAGTCATCCGGCGCACATCGTGGTCATCATGTCTGGACGTAACTAAAATTGAATTTTTCTGAATCCCGAGCTCTTGAATAAGCGACAGTCCTGTCTCTGAAAAATCTAGCAACTCCTGATCGCAAAGATACAGAGTACTTTCATCGGCATTTTTTTTAACTTGTTCGCGCAACTGAGCGGGAGTTGAAAGATAAACAATACGATCGGCTCCGGTTAGTCCGGCAAGTAGCTGGTTCCAAACTTGATGAATCGCGGGATCATCATCAAGAATCACAATTCGGGATTGTCGGGGAATAATAAGTTCACTCAAAAACCAATTTGGGACGGGAGACAAGGGCAAGCGAATTTCTATCACCGTACCACCTTCGACTTTTCGTCTCGCCTCGAGAGTTCCGCCCAACGCGCGAACCGTAAGTTGCGCATGCGACAGCCCTAAACCCGACCCCCCAAGCTTTCCTTCGGTATTACCCACTTCACCGATTCGCGCAATAACGGAATCTGGTATGCCGGAACCATTGTCGCAAATAGAAATCACTGCGTCGGTTCCAGACGACGTCAATGTGACTTCGACTACCCCACCCATTTTATTTTTAGGAGCCTCAAATGCGTTGTTAATTAGATTAGAAAGTACTCGCTTGAACTCCACACCTTTCACTCTGGCAAATAATGCATGCCCCTTAGTCGCAAGGTCGAACCGCAGCTCGATATCAATTCTAGATCTAAATTGGATCCGCTTTTCGGTAACGATTGAATCTATCAACACTCCCAAGTGTTCAAGGCTGAATCCGGGCACGCAAGGTGCGCCTGACTTAGAATCTTCGCTGCTGCTCAGGTAAGGTCACGAGCTGAGGCAATAGAGTCTCGATCGCGGCGATAGGAGATCTGATGTCGTGAGCCACTTGCTTAGTCAGACTAATCATCTGTTCACTTGCCGTTCGGTTTTGATACCTGACAATTAATGCCTGCACTTGATTGGTCACATCATTAATTTCAGTGATTTTGGAAGGCTTAAGGAGCGCCTGATGATCGCCCTCTAGTATGGGCGTCATATCTGTATCTAATGATAGAAGCGGTAGCCGAATTCGGCTTTCCACGAACCATCCCACCCAAAGCGCAAGAACGATAAAAGCCACAAATAATGCGATAATCACCAAAATTGTTGGCTCAGGGATACCCCATTTGGCCAGATTTCATCTAGCTCCAGTCTAAGTTTATCAATAGGTGATAGATGCGGATGGAACAAATCTCTCAAGAGCCGCATCGTGGGCAGTGCCTTCACATAATAGTATTCGTGCTCAGGTCCATTTTTAGGCTTGCCGAACGTGGCGCTAAAACCATCTCCGAGGCTACTAACGCCAAAATCGATTTGAGTATTCTGACCATTCACTTTGGTTTTAAAATAGTATTTTTTTAAATCGTCCCGCAATGCAATGGTCTCACCAATTTGCTTGAGATGATCGCCCGAAACAAAACCGGGGACATGATAACCAAGAATTTTGGCAGAAAATAACGCCCGTAGATTTTCGGCTAAAATTCTTTCTGAGCGAACTATACTTGTTTTCACAGTGTACCCTCTCAAAGCGTGCGCTGAAAAATCACAAAATTACACGGTTCGACTAGACAGCCCGCATGTCGACCGTTTTCAAGATCAAAATTCCCATTTCTTATAATTTTGTACCCCATGCGCTCATACCATGACTTCAGTACAATCTTACTTTTCTGCTGCCAGATTTTTGGGAAAAGCAGCTCTGACTGCATGTACTCTCCCCCGCTTCTCCTCGAAAAATCTTCTGCGAATTCAACCAATGTTTGACCGATACCCTGTCCTTGGAACTCGAGTCTGCAAACCAGAATTCCGAATTCGAATGTGTTTTCGTCGACACGCCGAATTCTCACACTCCCTACAATTTGTGCGCCCAATCGGGCGGCGAATATTTCTTCTTTTGAAATCAGTTCCGCCGTCTCTGACGGGATAAGTCGTGGTGTTCCTGCTTTCCACATCCCAGCTTCTGCGATTTCATAGACCGCGTTGATCATGTCTGTAATATCTTGAACTAATGCGGGGTTGTCGGCTTTATCGGCAGGCACTTTTTCAATAATTATCGTTGAGGTCATTAGTTTGTCTTGCATCACGCACGCCCTCGCATTTTTTGAAGTGATTCCCATTCAAAAATGACATAGCCCGAAAGCAAACCAAAAATGCCCAGAAGGCTCACAGGGTTTTGAAGATGAGTCGTCGTATCGCCAACAAACATTTCGCCCAAAAGAAACGTATAAAGTGGGATAAGAAGAATAAAGCCTGAAAATCTAGACAAGGACGATTTTATGAACCCAAAACATAGAAAAACTAGGGGCAAAGCAAAGCCAAAAATCGCTGTCGCTGCCAGCTGAGTCATTTGGACTAAAGTTACTGGACTAAATGCACTGAAGGGCAACATCGTAGCAAGCGCTAAAGTCGGAACAGTAAATCGAAGTATCAGAAATTCTTCTGGTTCAAAGTGGAAGCTAAACTTCTTGTGCGTAACGGACGTCAACGCCGTCAAAATCGAGCCGAAGACGGCTAAAACAATTCCAAGGGTCCAATTAGCTCCATCGGTAGAATCAGTGAGTTCAATGCCTGCGCCGATAAATATGAGAACCGACAGAGTGCAAAGAATAAGGCCTATTCGCATGTGTAAACTGAATCGCTCTTGCAGCAATCTTGTGGCCAGATAAGCCATAGAGAGCGGGATAAGAGCGTGCTCGACTAAGCTAAAGATCGGCGCGCCTATTAGACGAATTCCAAATATCGTCGCCATAAATGCCAGCCAAGTGAATACGCCAAGAAGTAAAATTTCTTTTCTTTGGTGGTGTGTCTTGACATAGAAATTGCTGACAAGTGGTTTTTCTCGCAGAATTAGATTCGCGACCAGCGCAACGATGGTGGTCACTAGGCAAAATACAAACAATGTAAAAATCGGGTCGATATTTTGAAGCAATAATTTTTGAGTAAAAATATCGCGACCAGCAATTAGAACAGCAAAGATATTAAAGCAGAGAAACGGCATCGTCTCTAAAATACTTCGTGTTTTCAATATGCTCGCGTCCGATCCGGTACCAGGTGTAATCACGCCAAGTTTACGAATTTGTGTTGAAAGTTATTTCAATCTTTTTGACAAATTTGACCTTAAACGTCGCAAATATATCAGAGCGCCTAATAAATTTCGCCTGTCAATATTCTGTACAGTTCAAAAGGGCCAGCAATGTAGCGCGACTTGCGATTTCTCTTTCAAATCGCGCTAGTAGCGCACAACCGTACCGTCAAATTTTTTGCCAACTAAGAAATACTTTCATCAATGCATACTACGCAGCGATTTTCACTTTATCAGCATGACCGGCTTCGTAATCAGAATATTTTGTTTGCACCAAAACTGGATTGCCCGCTTCATCGATGTAACCTTTTACCTTGTGCATTTTCAAAGGCTCAGCTTTACCTTTGACTTCGGCTGCGCCGGCGTACTCGATAATAAATTTGCCTTCAACACGCGCTAGAGTTTCGCCTGAAATCAAAAGATCAGTACCAAACGCTTTAGTTGAAGATTCAACTCGCGAAGCCGTATTCACCGTGTCGCCAATAACTGTGTACTCCATACGCTCTGACGAACCGATCGTGCCTGAAATTGCTGGGCCTGAATTTAGACCCATACCGATTTTGATTTCGACTTGATTGCGAGCCATACGCAGTTTGTTGAGTTCAGCTAAAGCTTGGCGCATTTCTAAACAAGCGCGCAATGCAAACGCTTCGTCTTCACCAGTGGTTTTCGGCGCACCCCAAATGGCCATCATTGCATCGCCGACAAATTTATCTACGACGCCGTGGTTTTTTGTCACGATCGCCACCATGATTTCAAAATACTCGTTCAACATTTGCACGACTTCTTCAGGCGTGTGACCTTCTGAAAATTTCGTAAAATCTCGAATGTCAGAGAAAAATACAGTCACTTCTTTGTTTACGCCGCCCAATTGCAAATCACTTTTCATTAAATCGTCAGTAATCGCAGCGCCGTGAAACTTATTCATCACATTCTTAATTTTGTCCCGTTCTTTAAGGCCGTCCACCATCGCGTCGAATGAACCCGCCAATTCACCCACTTCGTCATGCGAAGAAATGTCGGCGTGCACTTCGAAATTACCGGCGGCAACTTGACGTGTAACTTCAACTAATCTTTCTATGGGATTTGTGAGTGTAATCGAAAACAAAAATACGAAAAAAACAGCGCCCGACAAAACGAGACCGGTAATGAAAAAAGCTTGGCGACGTACATAACGTGCGGGTTCTAAAATGATATCTTCAGATGCCTGGGCGATCACTGCGGGGCCATATTGCGTTTTAGCAAACGAGGCGATGTAATTAGTGCGAGTGGCAGGATCATAGAATTTTGTTTCTTGTTGTAAAACTTTTGACGTCATCACTTTGTTAACAATTTCGAGGCCTTTTAAATTTTTCGATTCTAATACTAATTTGTCATCCGGGTGAGCGAGGACAATGCCATCTTTGTCGATCAAGTAAAATGTACGATCGGTAATTTTACTAAATGGCTTTTGAATGCCATCTAAGCGTAAATCAGCTACCGCAATATGGGTGATTAAACCCGAATCTGTACGTACAAACGGTAAACCGATGGTGATCAACGGTGCACCATTGGGCAAACTCGAGTTGCGAATTTCAAGGTTACCCGAAAACACACTGGCCACGGGGAAAGGTTTTAACGATCGCAGCTTCTTCAAATAGTCGGGGGTCAAATTCAACTGCGTCAAAAAATCAGGTTTCTCAATACTCTGTATAAGCTGCTGTTTGCCATCTCTCATTTCAAAAATCTGTACGGCGATCAAGTCAGGGTCATTGTAAAAGCTCAAATTTAAAGATTCATTTTTTTCGGCATCGTTCGCATAGGTTTTGTAAAGTAGCGAGGCCACCAAACGAGTTTTGTCGCGATATTTATCAAACAAAACATTCACCTGAGCCGCTTTAGCTTCAGCTGCCACACCGTTGGCGGCCTTTTCACGCGGGCCCGAAATGCTTTCAAAAAGATAAGATGAACGAAAG
>JAYUVI010000332.1:0-6213 GCA_043754135.1 Bdellovibrionales bacterium
GACGAATTTTTAGCATCAGCGACTCAGAAACCCCAACCTGTAGTTGCACACGGCATTTCGTTTTTGGCCGTGGCTGCAGCCCATTCCCACTTACTGCCCCACCATCAGTGGGGTTAAATTCAGACTCAATAAGAATTATTTTTGCTTTCTCTGCCACTTCATCGTGCGGACTAACATAGTTAAGCAAATCACGCACGATTTTTTCAGGCGCGGCGCTCGCGATCTGCTTCTCGAGTTGATGCTTACTGCTGGTCTTGGCCAGCTCGAGCCAATGACTTTGATTCTCTGCCGTCAGCACCGCCGAAATTTTCTTCGCCTTTGAGACGGTGATGTTGCCATTTTTAATTTCATCCTTAAGCGCCGGCACTTCACGAGTCTTACGTGCAACATTGATAAAAATATAGGCGACTTCATCTGAAAGCTTTAGCGCATCGGTTGCGTATTTGAAAAGCGAACTGAAACCGAAGTGCACAAAAACGCGATGGCGATCCACTTCTTCGAGAACTTCAATCAGTTGAAACTCGCACCTTTTATATTCTTTCGCGGTGAGCAGTGCCCGTGAATGAATTTTATCTACTTTATTTTTTAAAGACCCGCTAGATTTTGCTGCGCTAGAGGTTGCTGCGCTAGCAGTTTTGAAATCCACGTCGTCAGAATTTCGAAGCCTAGTGTCGTCGTCGGTTTTGAGGTCGCCACTATCGGAATTTCTAATTTGCACGTCGTGGTTAGATGCAAGTTGGATTGGGAACTGTTGTTGCAAAATTTGATTCATTGAAAACTCCTGTCAAACGTTTCTATACGAAGCAATTATTTACCACGGTGTTTTTTAATCGCTTTTCAGCGAAGGCCGCGACCCAAACTACGTCGTGCTGTAAAAGGCCTGTGCGGGCCACGGCGACGAATTAAATAAATTTTGTTTTGTAGAAAAAGAAAGATTGGTGATTTCGATTTATAGCGCAACGTCGTCGCAAGAAAGATGTGTCAAGAATAAAATTTAAATCATCTTCGCGGGTGCGCAACTTGCACATCTCACGGTTGCCTTACCGATTCCCATAGTGATTGCAAGAGCTCGTTGTTGGGCAATTGATGACCGTGCATATGGTGATCGAGGTGAAGTGAGTCCGCAGGCTGAGCCGCAGACGTAACGCTCACTCGCTCATTAGAAAGATAAGTGGTCGCACGTCTTCTTCGGGCGTCCACTCCCAGTAGCGTAGCAGAATTCGATAGACCAGTAGGCCAGTTTCGCCCTCACCTAAAATAAGATATCGGAACGATTGATTCATGAGATTCATTCGCGTAAGGCCAATGAAAATGCTAATCGGATTGACGAGTTCGCTTACATACGCAATCGTATTCGCAAATGCTATCGCGCCATTCACTTCAATCATGACGTCGCCAAAACTGTCTTCGGTCATTTTTATTCGCAGCTCAGAAAGAAATTCGCTGCGATTATCTGAGAGCTTAACATGTAAGAAAGCGATTGGTCCGGTGAAGCGGTAGTATTTTCTTAACTCCGAGGCTTTTTTCACTCGGTGTTCCATCGATGAATCAGCCAATGGGACAAGATGGACTTTTTTATTTTGGATTCGCGACCAGATCTCTGCACTCGCGGTGTTTGCTAGAGTGATATTATCGACTCTGAGTTCTAGTGCTCTTTGTGATCGGCTGAATGCGCCCAGCACTAAAATGGCGAGAACAAAGCAGCCAGCAATAATAATGCCCTCGGGCTTGAGAATGACGTTGTCGAGCAACGTGAATCCGAAAACAGCTGAAACAGCAAAGAAATATAAACTTCTTATTTTCATTTTTCTCGAGTCTGTCGAAGACTCTTTAGCTTCTCGCCAAATGGCTAATGAAACGGCAATAGCCGCCGAGAACATGAGTGCGAGAACTCCAGTAGCATAAGCACTTCCTTGGGCTTCGACGTCAGCATTGAAAAGCCATGTTACAAAAACTGCGACTACGGAGAGCGCGACTACCAGCGGCCGGCGATAAGCCACCCATTTGGGAGCCATCCCGAAGCGAGGCAAATAGCGGGGGATGAGATTTAACATTCCGGCCATTGCAGAAGCACCTGCAAACCATAGAACTAAAATGGTTGAAATATCATAGGCGCTTCCGATGCTGCTACCTAAAAGCTTATGGGCCAAATAAGAAAGTGCGCGGCCACTTGCAGCACCACCAGAGGCATAAGCTTCTTTTGGGATCAGAAGTGTTGTCACAACACTTGAAAGTAAAAGAAGCACCGACATGATCAGTGCCGCCGTTAAAAGAAGCTTCTGAGTATTTTTAATTTTTTCTTCAAGCGCATCGCCGGCGCCTGCCACGAGCGGCATGACCGAGACACCTGTTTCAAATCCGCTCATCCCCAAAGCTAGTTTTGGAAAAACGAGTGCTGATATGAGCAAAACTTGAAACCAATCTCCGGTGGCGGTTAGCGCGTTGGCCCAATTCGAAAAAACTTCGGGATGCTGGACGATTTCCCACATACCGGCGAGCAAAACTACGACGTTTAATAAAATATAGGGAACGGCAATGAGGCGTGCAATCCCGATGGCTTCTGAAAAGCCTTTCAAGAAAACAATTGCGAGTAGAGTGATCAAGACAATCGTAATGACGAGTTGAGAATTTTCTAAGACGTGGTGAAGAAATGGGTTCTCAGCTAAATGAAGTGCGGCGTCGGCTGCTGAAAGCGTAATAGTAATAATAAAATCAGTTGCAGCAAACCCAAGTAGCACAATTACAAATATTTTTGAGCGCCAACCCTTTAGCAGGTTTTCTAACATGGCTATTGAGCCTTGGCCGGCAAAAGATCGACGCGCGACTTGTGAGTAAGTTGGAAGGGCACAAAAAAGTGTCACGAGAACCAAAATCAAAGTGGCAATCGGAGAGAGCGCGCCTGCCGCGAGAAGTGCGATGCCGGGTTGATAGCCAAGAGTCGAGAAATAATCGACCCCGGTCAGCCACAGCACTTGGTGCCACGGTTTAGCCTCGGCGTGTTCTTTGCCTTTGCTCGCCAACTCGGGCTGCTGCAACCATTTGCCCAGTCGGGTTCGAGGGAGAGCCGTGCGGGGCACAGGAAGTGGGACAACTTTTAAATTCTCTTGCCTTGCATCATGATTCACTGTCGTTTTGCTTTCTCTACGTCGCTATCTTTTAATGCTACTCATATTTTAAATTTTGCATAGGGCCTGACGGCGGCCTGGCATAGAAAGCTTAACACTACTAAGATTTGGGGTTCAATGAACAATTTCGAAGATCTAACAGCATGCCGTTTCCTGAAAGAGAAATTCATGTTCATAATATTACTGAACCCGTCATAGGCACACTCAATCTGTGATTTTAGGCCCGGCCCCGATTTCTGAATGCGCGGCGGGTGTGGTAAGGCGGTTTTCGTTTATTTTCCTCTCCTTTTTACGAGTCCCAAAAATTGACTTGATATTTGGTAGCCTAATGGATACTATGTAGGAGTGGAAGCTAAACCAAAAACACGCATTGATTATGAGACAGCGAGCGGAGATTGTCCGATTAGGAATTGGCTCGATAAATTAGACAACACTGTTGCGGCCCGCATAGAGGCGAGGCTCAAGCGGGTAGCACACGGCAACTTTGGCGACGTGAAGCCAGTTGGACAAGGTGTTAGCGAGCTTAGAATCACTTTTGGTAGTGGATACCGTGTCTACTTTAGCCAACATGCAGACGAAATAATCGTTCTTCTCTGTGGCGGTGATAAGAGTTCACAAACTGATGATATCGAAATCGCTAAAATTTATTGGGCGGATTTCAAAAGGAGAAACAATGCTTAAAGCAGGTCGCTCGCATGAAAAAGGGTTGATTGCATGGCTTCAAAAAAGTCCCGACAATCAAAGAGAATATCTCAAGGCTTCTATTGAGGAGAATTCTGATATGCCAGAGGCAATTCTTTCAGCGATCCGCGAAATTGCTGAAGCTCGTGGTTATGAAGCTTTGGCAAAAGAAGCTGGCTTAAGTCAGAAAGCACTCTATAAAATTCTCGCCGAAGATAAAGATACAAAACCTCGGTTTGAAACAATCGCTCAACTTATTCAAGCCCTCGGACTGCGCTTCACAGTAGAAGCTAACCCGCGAAAATCGAGAGTAAGCTAGTCAAAATTCTGTAAAGCGAGTTATTAAATACACCGAGATTTTTCAAGATTTGGTCAATGAAAAATCGGCTATGGACAGCGACTCGCGAGATCAGCGCGAAGTAAGTACTCTGAGACATTTTTAGATGCGACTTGGGCCACAAGTTTTTTTTCAAGTGTATCCAAATAGGGTGGGCAATGACTTGCTAAAAAATCAATTACGGCTATTTGCAGGGCCTCATCACCTTCAAGATTCAAATCTGATAACTGTTGAGTGAGCCACTGTTCATCGTAGGCCGCAAGATATTGTAAGGCGCGCTGATTTAAAACAGCTGATTCAAGTTCGCGTTTGTTTTGCAAGAGGTCGCGTGCGACAGTTTTCAATTCATCATCATCAGGTAGCAAAGTAAAGAGCTCAGGGTAAACCGTTTCGCGAACGAGGCTTGAGGCCAATTTAGCTCTCGATAAAAGAGGCTTTTTTATTTCGATACGCATGTTTTCTTCTCGCGCCAACTTTAATTGCGCAAATTTTGCGGCAAACCATTCTTCGTCATTTAAATTCGACTGACCTAAAAAATTTTCGACTAACAGTTCGCGCTTTTTTTCAGAACGCTTGGCGAGCCCTCTTAAGGCAGCTAAACGTACTTCTTGCTTGTTCGATTGAAGAGCTTGGGCCAACAGTTCTATGTCAGCCCAAGAATAGGCTCCAGCGGCTTCAAGTGCTGCAGCCTGTATTTTGTAATTCTCTGAAAGCAAATATTTTTTAATAAACTCTTCGGCTTCTGGCGGACTCTGCGATGTATAACGGCGAAGCGCGAGTGCGATGGCTTCGGCCTGGGACTGATCGCCTTTTTTAAGGGCTTGCAAATCGGCCTGTTGGACCCGTTGCAATTCAGCAGAAGCTTTGGCAGGTTCTTCTGAGAGAGTTCGCTTTTTCAAGAAAATGTATGCCACCAACGCCGATACGAGAATAAGTAAAATGCTAAAATAAAGCCCACGTGAATTTTTCATTTTGAAAAATTAGCCTTCCTTACGGTGCCATAATACGAATTATAGAACGTCGATTGCGCGCTTGATTATCAGGAATCGCTTCACCTGCCGGCGTTCGATTGGGTAGAAGTGGCTGTGCGGAACCTCGACCAGAAATTTTAAATTGATCTTGCTCGAAACCTACACTAGTGAAAACCCGCAGAATACTAGCTGAGCGCCCAGCGGTGAGCTCCCAATTGGTGGGAAACCGTTTCGCGTTACGCAAAATGGGTTTGTCATCTGTGAAGCTCTCGAATTCAAAATGCGCATGGGGAGCATGCTGGTGGATATATCTAGCTAAGACGGTCAAAGCTTGCTCGGCCCCCTCTCTAAAAAAGGCGTTGCCCGCCACAAACAAATCTCCATTTGAAAAGCTCTTGACAACATTGGTGTTGATCACGTCGACTTCAAAATGTTTAAGCAGGGCATCGGGCTTGAATTTTTCAGTCAAATCTGTATGCAATGGAATTAACGCCGTCGCCGGCCGCGGCGGGAGGGGCACGCTCGTTTCGATGTGTGAATACGGCAAGCCGCCCATACTTTGCGCGACAAAGCCAAACGCCATAACAACGACAGAGAATAAGATGAGGTTGAAGTACTGGGTGTAAACCGGTTCGCGACTTTTCATTACGCGGCCTCACTGACGGCGTCTGCGTTCGGGAAGAATTTTTGAAAGTTAAGTTTATTTTCTGATGGTAATTTGAGATTGATAGCTTCAAAGATTTCGTAAGCCGATTGTTTGCGCATCAAATGAGAGACAGATTCAATAATTATAATATTCTTCTCACGCGTCTTTTCGGCATATTTTTCAATGCGGTCAATTGTTGGTTCAATCAGAAGATACGAAACCGCGAGTCCGTAGAATACGCTCCCCATAACCCAAGTGAAAGCCGTAGTGGCATGATGAATAAAATTATCGTGGCCATGTCGAGACATAAGCCATCCTGTCGTGGCTAAAACAATGGCCCAGCCGACAGCCGGTAAAAACCGCAAGTGGGCGCGAAGGTCATTGACCTTCGCTAACTCGCGCTGATAATGGGCATCGGCTTTTTGCCGCAAGCCGCGAAGTAGTTCATGGCCG
>JAYUVI010000333.1:0-3609 GCA_043754135.1 Bdellovibrionales bacterium
TTTTCGTTAAATAATTCGGTGGCGATGACGAGCACAGGGTGCAAGTCGCGGCCGCGTTGTTTTTGAATGGCTGAAGGTAGAATGCCCTCGCCGCCATAATTTTGTAGCCAGTATTTACGTACGAAGAGTGAGTTGCTAATCAGGGTCTTATTAGCGGGTTTTTTTTTCATGCGGCCGTACTCATAGCCACTTAAAACAGAAAATTTTTTGTCTTTTTCAATTTGATCAAGCGATTGAAAGCCGATTTCAAGAATATGTTTGAATTTTTGTTTGCCGGGTTCATGCGACGTAAAAATAATATCCAGATCGCCGTTGAAAAACTTTTCTTCAAGTTCGCTCTGGTCGTAAACGTCAATTTCGACTTCTTGAACATTGGAGTGTTCAAATAAGCTATGTGCAGTTTTAAGTGCGAGTTCACTCATGCCTTCAAGCGTGCCGACTGTCACGTGGGTGGGTATCTGCGCGGCTACGACCTCTAGTAAAGAGCTTTGCAGTTTGCGCGCGTTGGCCGAGTAAATTTCAGCGAGTCGATGAGCCGCGGGCGTCCATGCTGATTTGCGTTTGGTGCTGCGGTCGAGCAGGCTGACATCAAATTCTTTTTCAAGCTGTGAAATCAATCGCGAAAGTTGCGGTTGGCTTAAGCCAACGTGTGAACTCGCACCTGTGAGATTTTTAAAATGTACAGCTTTGCTGAGAATTGTGAGTGGCCAATGAAGCGTTTCCATAAGACGTACGGGAATACGTTAGACACTGACCGAGCGCAAGATATTTTCAACCGCTTCGTCATAAAGGTTGTAGAGATTCTCACTGTCATTTTTTGGTAAAATGTCTCCGTCAGAAATTTGAAATAAACCAAGTCCATTGAATGTAGACATCAAAATAATCGCGAGTTGTGCCGGCTCTGTCTGAGTCGAGAGTTCGTGCCCGCGAGCCGTTTCTAAAATGGAAGTTAGGTTCAAATGTAAAATTTTATGGTGAACCGAATACGTGGTGAGCAATAGGCGGGCTTTGCACGGTTGGCGAAGGACAAGCTGAGCCCACAAGCGACCAACATATTGAATTTGTAACATGAGCGAAGCTGAATAGAGTAAAGGCGCCGCTAAAATTTGCTCCGCCATCTGACTCAAACTTCTTTCTAGAATCGAATCTACAAGATCGGATTTACTTTTGAAGTGTCGGTAGGGAGCATTGTGACTGACTCCGGCCACTTTGGCGATCTCGCGTAAGCTAAGGGAGTCAGGGCCCACCCGCCCTAACTCGGCATCGCCGGCTTGAATAAGTGCCTCTTTGAGATTGCCATGGTGGTAGTCGATAGATGCCATTTGAGAAAAATTTGCCATACAGGCGAGTTTGTTGACAGCGTCTACATGAGATTTTGGTTAAATCTAGATATAAGTCGGGCTCGGAGGGGTGAGTGGAGCCCTCGGTATGTTGTCTTCACCTGTAAACTTTTGCATAATTCTTTAACTATGGCCCCGACGGAAAACTCTAACTATTTTAATCGCGATCTGAGCTGGTTGAAGTTCAACGCACGCGTACTTGAGCAGGCTCTCGATGGGCGGGTGCCGCTACTAGAGCGGGTGCGGTTTCTGGCGATATTTTCTTCGAATCTCGATGAATTTTTCATGAAACGCGTGGGCCACTTGAAACGTTTGGCGAATCGGCAGTTCACGCAGGCGGGGCCTGACAACATTGAGCCCGCTAAATTATTTGAACAAGTCCATGAGATTATTAAGCAGCAGATGGCTCAACGCCATCAAATTTACGAAAAGCATTTACGGCCTGATCTGATTAAAAACGGTGTCAGCTTCTTGAAGTGGGAGGATCTCACCGACGAAGAAAAAAAATCGGCCACTGATTATTTTCAGTCAAAAGTTTTCCCCGTGCTCGTGCCACTTGCTGTGGATAAATCTCACCCCTTCCCGTTTTTATCGAATTTGTCGATCTCTCTCGGTATCGTGCTTATGCATCCGAAAAAAGGCGACACCTATTTTGCGCGCGTAAAAGTGCCTGATGTTTTACCGCAATGGGTGCAGGTCGATGCGAAGTCGGGTTATCGTTTGATTCGCTTGATTGATTTGATTTCGGCGAATATGGGAGAGCTCTTCCCCGAAATGGTCGTGCAGAACGTTATGCCGTTTCGCGTGACCCGCAACGCTGACATTAGCGAAACTAGTGATGACGATGATGACGAAGTAGAAGATCGTCTCGACATGGTTGAAGAAGAATTGCGCATGCGCCGCTTGGCGCAGATTGTGCGTTTTGAGCATGGCAAAGTGCAGGATCAATCGATCTTTCAGTTTCTTGAAAGTGAATTAGAGCTCGCGAAGTCCGATATTTATGAAGCGCCCGGTGAGATCAGTTACAGTTCGCTACACGAAATAGCCAGTCTGAATCTGCCTGACCTGCGCTACACGCCGTTCACGCCTATGACTCCGCCCTCATTGCACGACACCACTCGCGATATTTTTTCTTTGATTCGCGAAAAAGATATTTTGGTGCACCACCCATATGAGAGTTTCAATGACAGCGTGGAGCGCTTTATTCGCGAAGCCACCCATGACAAACACGTACTCGCGATCAAGATGACTTTGTATCGTGCGGGTGAAAATAACCCGATTATCCCGATGCTGATTCGTGCCGCTGAACGCGGTAAGCAAGTGGTGTGCGTGATCGAGCTTAAAGCGCGTTTTGATGAAGAACGTAATATCTACTGGAGTGAGATGCTTGAAAAAGCCGGCGTGCACGTGGTTTACGGTGTAGCGGGCAAAAAGATTCACACCAAGACGATTTTGGTGATTCGTCAAGAAGGCGACAATTACCGTTTTTACTCGCATATCGGTTCAGGCAATTATAATCCGAGTACGGCGAAGTCTTACACTGATTTGAGTTTGTTCACTGCTGACAAACGTATTGGCAATGAGTTGATTGAGGTTTTTAATTTTCTTACGGGCCTGAGCTTGAAGAAAAATTATTCGAAGCTGCTAGTGGCGCCAGTCAATTTGCGTAAACGGTTGCTCGCTTACATTAAACGCGAAATCGAATTTCAAAACACGCAGGGTAATGGCCATATTATTGCGAAAATGAATAGCCTTGAAGACGTTGAAATTTGCGAGGCTCTGTATGCAGCGTCGAGGGCTGGTGTAAAAATTGAACTGATTGTGCGCGGTTTTTGTTCGTTGCGACCTGGAGTGAAAGGTCTAAGCGAAAATATTCGCGTGATGTCGGTGATTGGCCGTTTTCTCGAGCATTCGCGTGTTTATTATTTTCGCAAAGGGGCCAAAGACCCCGTTGAGGGGCAGTTTTACATTAGCTCCGCGGATTGGATGTACCGCAATCTCAATAATCGCATTGAGTGTGGTGCACCTATCGATAACATCGACTCACGTAAAGAGTGTTGGCACATTTTGCAGGCGGTTTTGAATGACCAGTTTCAAACCTGGGATTTAGATGAAACCGGTCAGTATGTGTTGCGCGGTAAGGGCGATGGCAAAAATTCATATGTCGCCTACAGTGGCAGCCGGGGATTCGCTAGGCCGCAAAGTCGCCAACAGAGAAATTTTGTTAACTCCCATTCTTGCAGCGGCAAGCTCTGCGGTCTCCTTAGCG
>JAYUVI010000334.1:0-3674 GCA_043754135.1 Bdellovibrionales bacterium
GCTTACTGCCTGAAGATTTCAATTGCTTCGTCGCCACAGCCGCTTACGGCACAGGCTTTGCGAAAGACATTTTCATTCTACGAAAATTTCGTAACGAAGTTTTACTTACTCACAAACTCGGTCGCGCGTTTGTGAAAGCTTATTACAAATATGGCCCCATCGCTGCGAAATATATTTCAGATAAACCTTGGTTGCGCACTTTCACCCGCGGTGCATTGATGCCCGCTTGGGCCTTCGCGTGGTTTTCGCTCTACTATGGCTTTTCAATGGCGCTACTCATAACTCTCGCTTTCGCCGGGTTTTTTGTTGTCGGGTACCAACAAATACGCAAGCATTAGGATCTAATGTTCATCGTTTTATTTTTCATTTCATTTTTTTCACCGGCGCTGCATGCAGCCGATACACCTGCGCACAAACCGGCATTGGTGCGCCCGCCAGATATTTTAACCGAGGAAGCCGCTCACCCAGCCGTACAATCGGGCAATGCGAAGAAAAAATCAGAAACCGAAAACTTGCCGCAAACAAGCAAAGCCCGCGAGCAACTCAAGACCAAAAGCGAAGAGCCACTCCCCCAAATTAGATTAAAAGATAGCGAAGCCGACGCCAACTTTCACCCCGAAAGTCGCTACATCGAGCACCCGAACGCCGCTAAAGGTTTGATCAAGATCGATAAAGATCGCGTGTATCACTACAAAGTGAAAACTTCTGACCAAACCAATGCCGGTACTTTTCACATTGCTTGGTACAAGCCGCTCGATCTCGTGAACCCCGATAACAGCGATCTTAATTTTGACGACATGTACGACAGTGCTGATTTCCCGCTCCTCTTATACGATCACGAGTTTCAATTTTTTAAAGGCTTCGGCCGCCTGGCGTGGAAGGTCGGTGGCGGTTTTTACTACGCGCAAGGTAACGGTAAATTTAAAGAATCTAATCCCGACCCCAACGGGCCCAGCGAGCAGTTCACTTTATTTGTGTTCCCACTCAATGTGGGCGCAACCTATCGATTTCAATATTTTTCGTATCAGTGGATCGTGCCTTACGTCGAAGGCGCTTTCGATGCCTTTTGCTTCGCCGAAACCCGCGATGATAACTTAAACCCGTCTTTAGGTGCCTCTTTTGGCCTTGCTCCGGCAGCCCATGCTTCGGGAGGAGTGTCAGTCCTACTCGGTAAAGGCGCCTCTGCCTTTTTAGATCTTGACCGCGAATATGGCATCAATGCCGTCTACTTAACGGCCGAATTTCGCCAATACTTTGCTTTATCTGACAAATATGACTTTTCGGGTACTGCCATTTCTGGCGGGGTCACTGCCGAATACTAACTCACTGACAAAAACCGCTACCTTTCAGCAGGTCAGCCGCTCAGCATTTTTCAAAACCGTTAAGAAGCCATTGCCGTTGTGCCCGAGCCTCTTTATATTGGCGCCCAATGAAACGCCAACCTGCAGAATATGACCTATCGGGTGAAAAAGCCGATGCCGAAAAAGCTTTAAGCCGCATTAAGCTGCTCGTAAGTTACGACGGTACCGAGTATGCCGGCTGGCAACGTCAGAGCGAAACTTCTGCCGACGAGCGCCCCACTTTACAGGGCACACTTGAAGAAGCTTTGAGTAAAATATTCAGCGAACCCATGCGCGCGCAATCTTCAGGCCGCACCGATGCTGGTGTTCATGCCGACGGCCAAATCGTACATTTTGATATCCCGTCAGACCTCAGTGGTCGCCCGAAACGTAACCCCGCGACCATTAACGAAGGCTGCAGATTACTGAGGAGTTTGAATGCGTTAACCCCGCCAAGCATGAGCATAAAAAAGGCTTGGCTTGCGCCCCGCGATTTTCACGCGCTTCACTCGGCCACCCAGAAAACTTATCGCTATGTAATTCACAATGATAATACTCCTGATGCCATTGCCGGGCGGTTTAGTTACTGGCACGAACGCCCACTCGATTTGCTCCGCTTAAATGGTCTCACTGAATGTTTGATTGGCGAGCATGATTTTAAAAGCTTTCAAACGAGCGGCACCGAGCTGAAAACCACAGTTCGCCAAATCATTTCGGCGGTCTGGAGTGAAGAACGTTCAGACCCCCGCGGTCAGCGCTACTCTTCGCCCGAAGGTAAAACGGTGACTCTGCACCTGACCGGCACTGGGTTTTTGAAGCAAATGGTGAGAAATATCGTGGGCACCACCATTTACCTACACCACAATGGCTTTGGGCCCGATAAAATGCAGGCGATTTTGAAAAGTTGTGACCGCCAAGAAGCCAAAGCCACTGCTCCTTCTGAAGGATTATTCTTAGAATCAGTCTATTATCCCGCTGACCTTGACAATAGGTGCCTAGAACTCTAAAACTGTCGGTCTTTAACGGAGTTATAACTATGCGAACTTACAGCGCCAAAAATGGTGAGATTGAACGTAAATGGTGGATCGTCGATGCTAAAGGCCAAACACTTGGCCGTATGGCAACTCAGATTGCACAAGTTTTGCGTGGTAAAAATAAACCTGTTTTCACACCCCATGTTGATACTGGCGACTTTGTTGTCGTGATCAACAGCGACCTTATCGAAATGACGGGCAACAAGTGGGACGAAAAAACTTACTACCGCCACTCTCGTTATTTCGGCAGCCTTAAATCTTTGAGTGCGAAAGAACAACGCATAAAGGATTCGACTTTTATTATCACTGAAGCTGTGAAAGGCATGTTGCCGAAAAATAAACTCGCGCGCGGTTTGATCGCGAAGTTGAAAGTTTATACCGGTAACGAACACCCTCACGCTGTACAAAAACCATCAGCGCTTAGCTTTTCATAAAGGTAAAAAGGATTAATCATGGCAAAAAAAACTACGGTCACTAAAAGCGAATCAGTTTACTACGCCACTGGCCGCCGCAAAACGAGCGCCGCCCGCGTTTTCTTGAAACCCGGTAAAGGTGTTGTCAACGTTAACGGATTACCCGTAGAAAAATATTTGCCTACTCCGACCAGCATTATGAAAGCACTTTCACCTTTTTCAGTTACAGAAACTAAAGGTCAATTTGATGCTGAAGTGACAGTCGCTGGCGGCGGTCGTATCGGCCAAGCTGGTGCTATCGCTCACGGCATCACACGCGCACTTCTTGTATTTGATACTGATAAATACCGCGCCATCCTCAAAAAGGCCGGAATGGTGACACGTGATGACCGTATGGTTGAACGTAAGAAATACGGCTTGCACAAAGCACGTCGCAAAGGCCAATACTCAAAGCGATAATAAACAGAACAAAAAGGCACGATCTGACTTTGATGCTTGTCGCTCGCTTGTGCGACATGCGATTAAGCATGCCTCCGCGGTCGAGTTGGTAGCCCGCGGCTGTGCGCGACCAACCTCGACTCCTGTGCGTCTCGCATCTCGTACCTTTTTGTTAGTTTACATAAGAAGGGCTTACGCTTTTTTAGCGTTTAAATTAGGTGGGCGCTTAGTCGCAATACGTTCACTGTGCCAATTCTAACGGAGTGATCAAGCCCTGTTTGAGCATGCTTTCGCGAAGCTCATTTGCATTCGAGCCCATGGCAGCATCATCTCTCTCGAAATAGAAATCGACATAGATACCTTTCTCGACTTCATATGCCGTGCCAGGTACTGCCACTGCAACTTTGCCGTCTAGATATTGAAAAAGAATGTAACGACCACCGGCCCAT
>JAYUVI010000335.1:0-4080 GCA_043754135.1 Bdellovibrionales bacterium
TCAAAAGCAGAGAATTTTGGCGTAAAGCTAACCCGCGCCGAATGTTACCAGCGGCCTTAAGGGCTATAAGAAATTTTGCTCGCCAACCACGCTCGCCTAGAACACACGAGATGAGACTGGCTGATGAAGCGCAGGCGACTCGTAGTCAAGTGCACACGCACACACCGGCTCCCGCGCCATCAGCTTCGGAGCAGGCGACGGCCGCTGCGCGAACAGCCACGCAAGCTACAAAAGCTAAACAAGCTTTACGTCAGTCCGACGAATTCGAAGCCGAATTAGAAGCTCTCTATAAAGAGATCGACAGCCTGCCAAGTGTGGCGAGTTCTATACAACGTCAGAAAAGCGTCGTTCAAGCTGCCGCTCGTGTGGCGACCAACTCACCAGCCGGTCAAGCCAAGAAAATCGAAGAAGGCTATTGGGCCATGACTAAAAAACTCGGCGCTGTACATTTAACTCGCTTACTGGCCCAACCAGCAAAAGAAGCGCTTTTCTATTTGGCTGCGCATCTTGGTATTGCAACGACGGTAGGAGCATCAAATGTAGGCTTACAAGCGTTATGGACAAAACTTCACCCTGAAGACCCGAACAGTGTTATCCGCTTAGTGCCAATTGATAAAGCAGGTAATGATCTTATGAGTCACCACTACGGCGCGCTCTCGGTATTGTACCTCGCCTGTCGCGCCGACGAGTATGAAACTCTTATGGCGAATATTGCCAAAGTCATGAGCTCAAAAGAGCCCTATAGCAATAATCAATTCTCTTTTTCTGATTCGGACCTGATTCGTGCGTACGTGGCACAATATTATTTTTATGAATCTCTTTATGGAGATTACCCCTACTTTAGACCGCTCACACGCGCCCCTAAAGAGATTCGCTTTGATGACAAAGAAAATTTGATTACCATGAATCTCCCATTGCCTACGGGTCACAAAGCTCAAGAAAAATTTGCATGCGACCGTTATGAAGGTTTAGGCGAGGCCCCGCTTGAGTTCAGCATCAATGAAATTTATGATTATCATCTCAAAAATAGTTTTGACCATCTCATTAAAATTTATCAAATACTCAGCCCGTCTGAAATACCTCAAGAAGAAAGTTCAGCAGCGGCCGGCGCTCCTGCAGCTGCGGCGGCCGACAAAAATGAGGCGGAATGAGCAGATTAAAACGAGCGGCGTCGCTTTTTTTATCGATTTTGATAGTGCTACAAGCACCGCTCTCAGCGAGTGCTAACAACACTGCTACTCCTGCTGCGCCTGCTACCGCCGCTAACAGTGCTGCTGCAGCCGGGCCGCCCGCCTACAAGCCGAGCGAAGAGGTCAAAACTGTTTTTTTAAATAGCTTGGTGAATCGCGTGTTACGATTTGAACGCATGAATTTAGCGCTGCTCAAAAGTCGCGAAGAATGTTTTTCTTATGACCCCACTCCCGAGATTTGTGTGAATGCTACAGATGGCGTGCGCTCTTTTGTCGAAGGCCCACAAAGCTATCAACGCTACATTCGTCAATTTTTGATTTCATACAATGTGGTGGATGCTGAACTCACTACGTTGATGCGCCGTCTTTATGCCCAATTGGAGAAATACAATAATGATGGTGTAGCTATACCACTCGATAGGTTTGATCCGTATGATTGGGATATTGAAATCCCTTATCAGGGTTCATTTGCCGACGATGTACCTGATTACGAATACTCGATAAAAGACTACTACTCAGCCATTGTTGAGTCGCCACGACAGTTATCTGTCGTCGACCCCAACAATCCTGAGGAAGTTATAACACTCCCCTATGATAGCTCGTTGAATGGTCTTCTTAAGCAGTACTGCACTGAGGCTCTCACTGAAGACAAAACTCAAATCGATGTGGCCAACAAATGGGCCGCAGGTCGCCGTGTTCAATTCAGCCAAAAAATAAACCCACAACTTTGTGAGCGCTTTCAGTTTACTTTTGATCAGAGTTCGCAAACTTTTTCATTAGCCGTTCAAGATAAAAAAGGCCAGACGCTACCTCAACTAACGGGTCAAGACTTTACTGATTTTATGTATCTGTTTTTGAGCCTCGGGCGATATCAAGCTGATATGCGCGATGATATTCATGAAATGCTCACTGAACTCATTCAGCGCAACCCGTTTGTGGTACTACTACCCTCTACTGAAGGTCGTAAACCCAATGCTCAGGGTCATCTTTTGCGGAACGAAGAATATCGCGAAGCCTTTACTAAAAGCCGCAAGTATGCTGAAGCCTACTACAAAGAGATGTCGAAAAAAGAACAAGATTATAAAGCCGGCAAACTTTTTGAGCATGAGAAGCTTGAGTTTTTAAGCTATCAGTTGATCGCTGATCATCTTTTGGAATTCCCTTCCCGCGAAATGGCGCAAAAAACTCTTCTTAAAGGCACAGATTTTAAAGAAGTCGCGCAATATTTAAAAGGCGAATACCAAAACTGGCGTTCGACTGTTGAGACTGTTGAGATTGGCGTATCAATAGTTTCGACCATCATATGCATATCTAACCCCAACCCTTTTACCAAAGGTGTGAAGGCACTTAAAACTGTCCGTCGAATAATGAGGGCTGCCGGCGCAAGAGCAAAAACCATTGCTAGTTATAAACGCTTCGTGCGCGGGCGATTTTGTTTGGCCGTCATGCCATTTTCAGTGAGCAGCTACTTTGTATTGACCAACTGGGCAGAGTACAAAGAAATGTATGGCGAAATATTTGCCGGCATGACTTCAGACGCGAGTGCGGGCGTCGACATTAATGGCGACGGTGAAATCACCGAAAAAGAAAAAGCAGAAACCATAAAATATGGTTATCACAAACGCATTTTACGCGAAATCGAAGAGATGGAACCCATTCAAGAAGAGATGTTTTGGAATGTGCTCTTTTCAGGTTTTGGCCTCACCGGGACTGTACAAGTATTTTTGTCGGGCACAATGAAACTTTCAAAACTAACTACCAACTTTTTGGCACAAAAGTGGTCTAGCTTAAAAAGAATTGCCTATCCGACCACCACACGCCAGAACCAGCTCATGCCTAATATTTACGAGGACGTGCAATGAAAAATCGAATTTTAAAATTAAGAATCAAAATCAAGGAGCGGGCTATGAAAAACACCCACAAATACATTTTTCGACATATTGCCGTTGCGGTTGCGCTGGGCATGGCTTGCACCAGCTTCGCGCCAATAGCTTTCGCCAGTCGCGGCAGCATCGTCACCGATTGGTTTGGTAAAGAAGCCAGAGATGCGCGTCAACTAAGTCGTGCTGAAAGAGCTGCCAAAAGGGCTGAAGACGCAGGCGCACAACTCGACGATGCCGGTCGTGCACGACTTGCGGCGCGCACAAATTCTTTACAGCAAACCCGCGCTACTGCGGAGGACGTTCGACTTATTGAAGGTTCAGATCTCATGACCGATGTCACCACGAGCATATTGCGAGGCCCGCCACTCCCCTTTATCGGCCATGAACGAGAAATTCACCAAGCCGTCAGCCATATCAGAGGTAGTGATAGCTTTTTTGTGACCGGGCCTACTGGCTCGGGCAAAGATCATATGATTAAAAAAATAGCGCAGCTGCTCGCCAATTCTGACGTGGACGACGTGTTTTCTAACGCACGCGTAATTAAAATCAATGGCTTAGATTTAGACCTGGCAAGCCCTGAAGCTTTTCGTCAGGTACTCACTCAAGTTAAAGCCAGGTTGGATCAAATGCCCCCAGTCGTACCCAACAGCCGACAACCGAGACGCTATGTTTTCGTTGTGGACGACGCCAGTATGTTTACAGCCAATCAAGGTGAGGCCGCTATTCGACTCGCTCAGTATGAACGCGCGCTCAAATCTGTATTTGGCCAAAATGTTAGTGTAGTCGCTCCCACTTTCACTTCAGTAGCTGATTTACTCAAACAAAAAGCCGGCCAAAGTTTAAGCCATTGGTTTCGCATACACATGTCACCGCTGACCTTCGAACAAAAGGCCGAAGTCCGTCGCCTACACGCCGAACGTATTCGTGAAGAGTACGGTTACACAACGGACGAAAAAACTCTCGAAATAGCTGATGAAATGGGCAACCGTTGGGTGACCCAAAGCGAT
>JAYUVI010000336.1:0-3122 GCA_043754135.1 Bdellovibrionales bacterium
CCGATGTGATTTCAAGACAGCTACCGGATATTTCAAGTCAGGCGCTGAACTTTTTTTTAACAAAAAAGATTTTTCTAATTATTTAAAGTGTACTCAGGCTCTGCTTAGAATTTATGCAGAGATGGAAGACCATGAAGGCATCGACGCTATTAAAGAGCAGCTTCAAGCGCTTGTGCTTAAAGAAAAAATCACGATCGATGCGAAAACGTATTACAGCTTGGGTTTATGTGCATCGTACAAAGGCCAGCACAAAACCGCTCTCGAGTTTTTAGAGAAATCTTTGGCTGTCGCCTTGGCCACCGATGACAAAGAAAATATTTGTTACGCGATCAACGGTATCGCTATTGTCTATAGCGCGCTTAAGCGTTACGACGACGCTCTCAAAGAGATTTACAATCTTAATGTTTTCTTTCAAATTTTACCGCTGAAAGAACTTAAGCTTTCATGCCAGATTTTAAATGGTCACATACTGCGCGACACCGGCAAATATGATCAGGCTATTGAGCTTTTCATGAATTGCTATGATGATCTACGCGAACAAAAGAATTTTTATATTTTTATTTCTCTGCTTTACGCAATCGGCGTGACCTATCAAGATGCCGGCAATAATGAGTTGGCGCGCTTGTATTTGACACTTGCCAAACGCAGCGCCGACCCCGAAAACATGAAGCATTCACATCGTAAAATTGAAAAGCGCCTCGAAAAAATGGGCGAAGTCGAAGGCGCTGAATACGATTTAATTTTTGATTCAGTTAATAAGCATGTGACAGAAAAAAAACGTGGCAAAGTTGATTTCAAAAATCAATTTATTTTGCTTGATCTGTTGCGGCTGTTCTTAAAAACGCCGGGCGAAGTTTATTCGAAAGAAGTCATCGTCGAAAAGGTGTGGAAGCAGGTTTACGACCCACGCGTTCACGACAATAAACTTTACGTGACGATTAAACGTTTGCGTAAAATGATTGAGCCTGATTTTGAAAAGCCAAAATATATTTTTCGAGCAAAGAACGGGTATTACTTAAATAAGAACGCGAAAATTCTTTTGCAGAAATAATCAATAGGGGGGGAGACATGGGGCTCAAGAAGAGTGCGGTTATTTTGATTTTAAGTTTGTTTTCATGTGTGAGCTGGGCGGGTGATGATCTCTTCCCCTGGCCTTGGGGTACGGAGTGCCCATTCCCGTGGCAGAATATTAGCGGCACCTATGTGGTGCGCAGTGCGGGGCAGTTAACGGCGCCTTACGCTCGTCATTATTTGGATTTTAAGGTGCGAAAAAATACTGACGAGGGCCTCGAATTTTTGACAATTCGCCAGTTTAACCGTAACGGCGCGCTGGTTGCTGACGGTCGAGTGTATTCGTCACGGGAGCAGCGAATTGTGAAGGGTATTCTGCGGCCTGTAAATGGTGACGCTGAGTACGTTGTTATAGTTCGTACTTATATGCGCGAAAATAATACGAGCTGTGAACCTAAAGACCTTGTAACGGCGGTTACATTTTGTCCGTTGCGTGGTCATCGTTGTCTCGAGAATGCGAGTTACACTCTCGAGCGCCTTCGCTAATTAATATAGGATTCGCCGTATCGCCAAGTAGCGACGTATCAGAGCGTTAGTCTTTACGGCAAATTAATTGAGCTTCGCTGGTATCGAGGGCCGCTCCATCAGCAAGTTCAATGCAGCTTTGTTTGTTATTCACAAATTGCGTTAGGCCTGTAAGTTTATTGCCGGCACACTGACTGTTTAAACGAAATCCTGATTTTTCGGAGCCGTCAACGGTCAGGTTATTGAATGTGTTGTAGTTCGCGCAAGTTTCATCCCCTTCGATATTCGAAACGAATACACCAAAATTAAAGCTGCGGCGAATGTTCACGTTGTCGAAGAGATTGCTATTTGAGTGGCGCATAAAAATACCGACGTCGCGCGTGTCGACAATATCGACGTTGCGAAAAGTGTTTTTGTTAAAATTCAAATCGAGCGAAATACCCGCAGCGTTACTGTACGAAAGCACCATGTCTTCGAATATGCTGTCTTCGGTTTCGTAACCGGCAAAGCCGTCATAAAAGTTGTCGAAGGTTAGAAAGTTCTTCACGTGCAGGCGTCGACTGTGTTGCTCAACCACAATCCCGCCTGAGCGAGCATTGACGGCGACGATATTGTACACCCGACCGTCGGTAACCCCACGTACGGTGACGCCGTTATTATGAATAAACGTTTGTGGGCTAGTGAAGCAGTTGCCTCCCCAGCATTCGTGCTCTTGGTTGTCTCTGTTGCCGTCTATAGTCAGGTGCGCCACCTCGACGTCTTCTACCTTTTTAGGAGGCAGGCTGAGATCGCCTAAGACCACCACAGGTGCGTTAGAGTGGTCGGCTAATCTCAGTAATACGTTGGCTGTCGAGGCACCTCGCAAAGTCACGTGGGACTTGTTGAGAACAATGGCCGTATCGCACGTATATGAGCCATCTGGTATGATGACAACTCCGCCGCCCGCCGCGCCGGCCTTGGCCACGCGATCACGTATAAACTGACAATCGTCAGCTTGAGCCGTAGCCAAAAGTGCAAACGAGCATAGAAAAGTGCTGAATGAAATTTTGAGTCTCATGAATCCCCCCCGGAATTACTTTTTGTTTAATTTTTCTGTCGCGTTTCCGTGGTAACAGTGGTTTCGAGGTGTATCAATTTTTCATGGGGGTTTGAAATATTTACGATAGATGACAGCCTGTAATTAGCCAAACTGCGCGGAATCTTTACTTAATCGGCGCTAGACACGGTTCTGAATATTCACTATAAAGGGTGTTCATTTTTTCAGGGAATTAGCTCAGTTGGTAGAGCGCTACCCTTACAAGGTAGATGTCGTCGGTTCGAATCCGGCATTCCCTACCAAGTTCTCGGCCGCGAAGTGCGGCCATCGCCCTTGATAGGGAATACCGGATCCGAATCAGGATAGACTCCGTTCTCATTTCGCTGTCGCTTCATTTCGAACTCGTCTACGAGCCACGTCAAAACGCTTTGCGTTTTGCCGCGTTCTCGAGAGGTTCGAATCCGGTATTCCCTACCATTTTCGTATCGAAGATGACACTTATGATTGACCACGACAAGACATGCGCGAAGCTACACGGGCCAGGAGTTGA
>JAYUVI010000337.1:0-2258 GCA_043754135.1 Bdellovibrionales bacterium
TTTTAACGAAAAAATAGCCGGCTACTCAGGTTGAGAATCTGAATTAAGCGCCCATCTTGATTGGCTTAATTGGTTTGTGATTTTGTTTAGCCTGCCAAAGATCATAGCTGGTTTGTAAATTCAGCCACATTTCAGAGTCCGTACCAAGAGCATCTGCAAGCGCCAATGCTGTTTCTGGTGTAATACCCCTCTTACCGTTCACAATTTCATTAACCTTACCCGGCTTCCAACCTAAATGGTTAGCTAAATCGGATTGAGAAAGACCGACATCTTGTAAGAATACACGATCTAATATTTCACCAGGGTGAGAGGGCGCTCGGTTTTTAGGTATCATTTAATTCTCCTTAATTAATGGTAATCGGTAATTTGAACTTTATCCACATCACCATTGATCCATCTAAATATTATCCGCCACTGGTCATTAATACTGACGCTATACAAGCCTTTTAAATCATCTTTCAAAACATGCAGCCGATTACTTGGGGGCACTCTTAAAGTTTCTAAACGAGTAGTCGCATTCAACACATCTAACAAGTCTCTTGCCCTTTGATGAAGATACGACGGGAGCTTGCGAGAGGATTTTGAGTGCACTCCATCAAATATATCTCGCGTTGTTTTATCTTTGAAAGAGCGAATCATCTAATGCCACTATCCCATATAGTGGGATAAAATACAAGGCATTTTAGAAAAATTTCTTATGCTCAATGTAGAGGCAGCGGTCTGATATCACTTTCAGACCAGCGGCTTCAGCGCGCGCTTCGGCTTCGGGGTGAGTTATACCCAATTGCCGCCATAACAACCTTACACATGAACTAAATTTTACTATCACTTATTATTCTTCGGCGCTGGGATCATGATTTTTTGACCGGCACGCAGTGAACGTGGGTTCTCAATACCGTTTAGCTCAAGGAGCACTGAGCTACGCACACCCAATTGTGCGGCAATCTCGCTGAGTGTTTCGCCTTGGTTAATTAAATAATACTCGATGCCTTCGGCGTTACCGTTCGAATTGCCAGCGCTGGTTGAAGCTAATTCAGCCGAACCCGTTTGCAGTTCACCACTCACCACTTCATATTTTGCTGAGGGTACGCGAATAAAATTTTTCGCGCCGATTGTAGCAAAGCCTGTCCAAAATGAACGGAGCAGATGCATGTTCATTGCTTTGGCTTGTGCTTCACTGCCATCAAACCATTTAAGCAGCGCTTTACGATTCACACTGCGCGTGAGTTTGATATCACGAGCATCAAACGGAGTATCCCAATAAAGTTTGTCGCCAAAGTATTTGCTCGCATTCTTTTCGACATCTAAGGCCGCCAAGAAACAAGCGTAGAAATTAGCTGAAGCAAAACCGAAACGGCCATTTCGCTCGTCAACGAGATCGACAATGTTGTCAGTCTGAAATTTTTTAACTATGCGCTGGACTCCCGCTGGGCCATGATTATAGCCAGTGATCGCGAGCGACCATTTGCCGAGCATTTCATAGTTAATGCGAAACATTCGCGCAGCTGCTTCAGCCGACCGAATCGGATCATTTCGTTCATCGACCGCATAATTAATACGCATAAACTTGCGACCGGTATAACGCATGAATTGCCAAATACCGCTAGCGCCAACCCTTGAACGGGCGTTCACATTGAAAGAACTTTCAACAAACGGCAACCGTGTGAGTTCGATCGGCAAGCCGCGCTCACGAAAAATTTTCTCCATCTCTGGTATGTAGCGACCTGAATAATAGATGCCCTGCAAAAATCGATCACTCTGACCTAACTGAAAACGCAGACGCTTGCGATGTTGTGCTTTTATAAATTTACCTGGCTCGTCGACCGAACTGTACATGCCCCAAATATGTAAATCTTCGGCATCTAGACCGTCAGGCGACTTCACGCGTGCCAAACGTTCTAAACGCGCACGAATTTCTTTTTTCTTATCATTCACTAAATTGCGGCGCGCTTTGTTTTTCTCACGCTCAGTCAACCCGGCATTGTTCATAATGGGGCGAAAATCAATCGCAGCATAAATAACTGAGACATGTTCAGTGTCGTGAATCAAACCCTGATCAGTTGAATATTTCGTGTAAATATCACGCCAAAAATTAAAACGTGCTTCAAGCCCCGCGGGCACGGTGAAAATATCTTCGCTCCAGCCGAGAGCGTTGGTTTGCCCGCGATAATCAGGCGCGCGCCAAGGCATTTTATTTTTCATTTCAAAATCAGTTTTTTCAGTTTCAACCACTTCACCGTCGGCGTCGTCATCGCTGT
>JAYUVI010000338.1:0-2929 GCA_043754135.1 Bdellovibrionales bacterium
ATCGTGATACCGTCAGCCGTAACTTCTTTCACTTCAATTTTAAATCGAGTGAATTTAGTGATCGCCATAGTTTGGGCCAACTGCTGCGGCAAGACTGAAGCATCCATTTCGAAAGTGGTTTTACCAGCCTCAATCACTCGCTCACGCAAACTTTTAATATCGCGCAATTGCAAGACCACAGTTTTTTTAAATTCTTCGAGATCACGCGGAGTAATGGGCCCAACAACTGACAATCGCACAATCGATGCGCCGAAGGTGCCCTTCTTCCAAGTGTCCGAAAGCTGTTGCGCCAAATCTTCTGCAATACGGGCCGAAACCTCATGCACCTTTTTCGTGATTTGCATGCGATATTGACCAGGGTCGGTCTCATAGGTGCGGGCGACCTCAGCCATCAATCGGCCATTGCCTGAATGTAAAGCTTCAATGCGTACATCGATCAAAAACACATTTTCAGTTTTAGGTTTAACTTTATAGAGCAACTCGCCTCTTAAAACGATGGAGCTTTTAAAATAATCGCCTAAAAATAAATAATCCGCTTTTTGCAGGTTTTCGGTGCGATAGGCTTCAGGCACTGACTGGGAAAGTTGACCTGAAATCGGTGAAGCGACATAGAAACCTATTTTCTGCATCTCATCGCGCAGAGAAACATGGAGCGAACCTAACTGCTCCGACAAAAATTTTTGATCCTTGCCCATGGGCTGGTACCACCAACCAAAACTTTGGCCACCGATACGATCTGTGATTTCAATAACCGGCAATACTCGCGGTGGGCCCTCCATCTGGTAGAGCAAACCCTGATCAAGTAAAAGTGCCCGCAAACCTTTAAGTGAAAGCTTCATTTCGACATCCATAACGAATTCGCCATCTTTTTTGGCAAAATTCAAACCGCGTGTCGAAAGCACATATTTATCTGAGTTATGGATAATCTTATTTTTAATAATTTCTTTTGAGCGCTCCGCTTTTTCTTCGCCGATAATACTCTTGATACTCTCAAAGGAGGCTAACTCTACGGCGGCGATCATCAGCTGCTGCTTGGCGGTTGCGGCGTCCTCAGCTTTAACGTGTAATTGCTTCGTCACATCAATCACTTCTTGAGCGTGGACTGTTACACTCGACAAAAACAGAAAGGCGTAGGCCAGAAATGTGGCAGCCAAGCTAGGGAGAGTGCCTAACAGTTTAAGTACTTGCACAGAAAATCGACGAGGGGTTTTCAACGACATAGATTTCAAATTTAATCTTATCTTAGGTTAATGTCCACTTCGGTTCGTCGAGAATAGTTGTGATTTTCTCAAAGAGTTGAGTCGAGGCTTCAATCCCGCGTGGCTCTTGCACTTCAAGGTCAACAATTTTATCAAGTTCGGGGATCTCTAGCAGAAAACTAAAGACCGTCGAACCCGGGTGCTTCATAACAACCTCTTTGATCAGCGCTAGCTTACCGGCGATTTCGTCGAGCGCATCGGGCCGCGCTTCGATTTGAATAGTCAGGCGCTTGGCTTGCTTGAGCAGGTCTTCAGCACGTTGCACTTTATCCACTAGAACTTTGTGCGCTCCTTGAGCACCGCCTTCAGCCCCGCCATCACTGCGCTCTAATGTGCCCGATATAACCAAGGCGCCATCGCTTTTGAGCGAGGCCTCGTTCTGCGCATAGGCATCTGGAAAAATCACCAACTCTAAACCCGCTGTTGTGTCTTCAAAATTTGCAAAGGCCATGCGGGTCCCTTTTTTAGTAATGATCTCTTTAAGCGTAGTCACAAGACCGGCCACCGACACTTTGGCTTTGGTGGGTACGGTTTCAAGTTTTGCAATTTTATGTGTGACGTAAACTTTTAAAAGGTCGTCAATGCCATCAAGCGGGTGACCGCTTAAGTAAAAGCCTAAAACTTCTTTTTCATAAGAGAGGCGAGCCGACCGTGTCCAATCTAAATGCTTTTCAATCTTCACTGAATCATGCTCAGCAGATGAGTTAACCGCGGCGTCGTCTTCAAGGGCAAAAGCAAATAGACTCTCCTGGCCGGCCTCGTTGTCTTTACGGCGTTGATCAGCTCGCTCAATAAACTGTGTGTAGCCGAGGGTAAGCTCGGCCCGATTGTAGCCAAAACCGTCGAGGGCCCCCGCTTTAATCAAGCACTCAATGGTTTTTTTATTTACGCGGCGTAAATCGACGAGTTCAAAAAACTCTTCCAATCTTAAAAATTTGTGGCCCTCGACTTTTCCACGGGCTTCAAGCAAAGCCTCGACTGCAGCCTCGCCTACCCCTTTGATTGCGCCTAATGAAAACACAATGTCGTCGCCCACAACGTTAAATTTATACTCTGAAAAGCTGAGTGTCGGCGGCTGCACTTTAATGTTATGGCGACGGGCATCTTTGATGTACTTGACGATTTTGTCGGTGTCGCTCATCTCAGTCGAAAGTAATGCGGCGTAAAATTCAACCGGATAATAATGTTTTAAATAGGCCGTGTAAGCCGCGACCACACAATAAGCAGCGGCGTGGGATTTGTTAAAACCATACTCGGCAAATTTCGCCATTAAATCAAAAAGCTCTTCGGCTTTTTTCATGTCGTGGCCGTTTTGTTTCGCGCCATCTAAAAAGCGCGACTTTTGTTGAGCCATTTCTTCAGCATTCTTTTTACCCATGGCGCGACGTAAAATATCGGCCTCACCGAGCGAGTAATTAGCAATGTGTGCGGCAATCAGCTGCACCTGCTCTTGGTAAACGATAATCCCGTAGGTCTCTTTTAAAATTGGCTCAAGCTCAGCGAAAATGTACTCGACTTTTTTGCGCCCATGTTTGCGCTCCAGGTAATCAGGGATCATATCCATCGGGCCTGGGCGATAAAGGGCGTTGATCGCGACCA
The DNA here is from genome assembly GCA_043754135.1 of Bdellovibrionales bacterium. GTDB lineage: Bacteria > Bdellovibrionota > Bdellovibrionia > Bdellovibrionales > UBA1609 > RBG-16-40-8. Next base: position 2,859 of record JAYUVI010000338.1, read on the forward strand.
GATCTTCAAACGTTGTGGGGTGCGCTTTTCTGATTAGATCGGTAATACCTTCACTTTCAAACTGAAATATA
>JAYUVI010000339.1:0-2590 GCA_043754135.1 Bdellovibrionales bacterium
TTGCCGATATTTTTCAGGTTATAAACCTTGCGGGTTAAGTAACACTTGCGACAGTAAGTGTGAACATCGTTCGCTCGTGCAAACTCGCGCGTTGATCATTCACCTCGGCGCGCTCGGTGCGGTGGTTCGCTCCACGGCATTGCTTGCGGCCATTCGACGTGAATACAAAGACGTGCATATTACCTGGGTGACGCAAAAACCGGCTGATCAATTATTGCAGAAACACCCGTTGATCGATCGAGTACTTACAACAGATCGTGATGATCTTCTCGCATTATCGGCATTGCAGTTTGATGTGGCTTTTTGCATCGATAAATCACTAACAGCGGCGGGTGTGCTAAGCCATGTTTTTAGTGACAAGGTTTTCGGTTTTCAAGCTGACACTGCAACAGGGGCTATTGTGCCGGCGACAGCTGCCGCTGAAGAGTTGTGGCAAATCGGCCTTTCGAATCACAAAAAATTTCACGAGAATACCAAATCCGAAACGCAGCTTGTGTGCGAGGCGCTTGAATTAAAATATCGGCGTGACGATTATGTGCTGCCATTGACCGCCGATGAAGTAGCCGAAGCTTCACGTCGACGTTCGCAGTGGGCCTCAAGCCACGAAGTGGTGGTGGGAATTAATACAGGGTGTAGTGGCGCTATCCCGTATAAAAAACTAAGTGTCGAGGGGCATCGGGTGTTGATTGAGAAACTGCGATTGTTGCCGAATGTGAAAATCGTTTTATTGGGCGGTCAGGAAGATCGCGTACGTAATCAACAAATCGCTCACGGGTTGCCTGTCATATCGTCATCGACCGAGCAAGGGTTGCGTGATGGTCTGGTGAGTGTGCAAGCCTGTGACATCGTCGCGACCGGTGACAGCCTCGGTATGCATATGGGGATCGCACTTAAAAAATGGACCGTGGCGTGGTTTGGTCCAACGTGCGCGCACGAAATTGATCTGTACGATCGAGGCGTAAAAATTCTCAGTCAAGCCGAGTGCGGACCATGCTGGAAGCGTTCTTGTCAGAAAGCCGTGATGTGCTATGATCTCGTTGATTTGAACTTGGTCGTCACTGCCGTCGAGAAAGGGATACCTTGGTTAACGTCGTCTTTCACACAGCCTTCGTTGGCGACCTCATCCTCTCTATCCCCCTCTTACGTTTCCTTAAACGCCTCTCACCCGAAGACCGCCTCGTATTAGTCTGTCGCCCGGGTCTCGCGACATTTTTTTTGCAAAATAAATTGGTTGATGAAGTTATTGAAGTCGACAAGAAAAGTTCTTCATCGCGTGGGTTAATGCTTGCGCGGATAAAAGAGATGTCGATTCGCTATTGGGTGTGTCCGCACGAATCTTTTCGCTCGGCGTGGATCACGCGCCAGATTCGCGCACAGAAAAAAATCGGTTTTTATAAGTGGTGGAATGGCTGGGCTTTCGATACGCGGGTGGCCCGGCCCATGGTGCTACCAGAAGTTTTACGGGTGAGTTATATTTTGACAGGCTTGGCTCAAATTTCAAAGCTGTCTTCGAGTGAAGCCGAAAACTCTGTTTATAAAATGGCGGGTCTACTTAAAAATCGTCTCGATAAAAAAATATCAGATAAACGCTTTCATAATCTAAGCGAGCGTCAACTCATTCGGTATTGGCCACATAAGATTGAAGAGGATTTCAATTTATATGTGCAGCCAGCACCAGAACTCGAACGCAGTTTGATTCTAAAATTACGTCTTATGCGACCGTATGTGGTTGTCGCTCCCTCTAGTCAGTGGGCGACAAAGCGTTGGACAGACGAGGGTTTTACTCAACTCATTCAACTGCTCACAGAGCGCGGTTTAAATGTGTATTTGGTGGGTGCTAAAAGCGAAACAGAACATTGTTTAAAAATTGAAGGAGCGGCGTCTTCATTCGCTAAGCATGTTGAAGTGCGTTCACTAGCAGGGCAAACGGATTTGGTCACGTTACACGCGTTACTCGCGATGGCTGAAGTGGTAGTGACTAACGACAGTGGCCCCATGCACATGGCGGCAGCGGCTGGGCGCCCCGTCGTCGGTATTTTTGGGCCGACGACTATTAATCTAGGTTATCGACCATGGAGTGATCAGTCGCAAGTGGTACAGGTGAATTTACCTTGCCGGCCCTGCGGAGCTCACGGTCACAATAAATGCCCAATCGGTACTCATGATTGCATGAAGAAAATTTCAGCCGCGCAAGTTATGACGGCGGTCGATGAGCTTCAGCGCGGTGCTAACGGTAGATGAGCTTCAGCGCCATGCAAGCCATCGATGAATTGCGAAAGAAAAGTTAACGGTGGCAAAAAGTTACTGCCGCAGGCGGCAGTAACCCGCCTATCTATTGTATAGTTCACTGCTGTAACGGGAGTAACGCCGTTGATTTACCGCGAAAATTCACTGTTACAGTGAACATAATCGCGCCAATCTATCGCAAAAGGTGACTGCCGCAAAAATAATACAAGGTTAAATTTCTTCACTTACAAACATAAATGAGTTTAAACATCGAGTAAACCTACTCCTTCGTTTTCGAAGGAGTAAGCTCCTCACAGAACCCGCCGTGCGGATTTCCCGCAACGGGCTCTTCAAAACTTGATTC
>JAYUVI010000340.1:0-2579 GCA_043754135.1 Bdellovibrionales bacterium
CAAAAGGGGCTCAAGGGGTGAGTCCTAGTCCGTCTCTCGATGAGTAGCGGCGCTAGTCTTATGCTCGAGGTGGCGCAGTTCTTTCGGCTGCTTGAAAACTTTCTCAAGATCGTCAGGACTCAAAATGCGAAACTCGCCTTTTTTAAGGTTAGCGAGTTGCAAACCGCCGATCGCGACACGCTGAAGTTTTTTAACATCGAAGCCGGCTTTAGCAAACATCAACCGCACTTGGTGCTTACGACCTTCATCAATAATAATTTTGACCCAACCGTATTTTTCACTCCCGCGAGGCTCCATAGTACTGACCGACAACGCTCGGGCGCGACCGCCGATAATAGTGACGCCTCGTAAAAGTTTATTGAGTTGCTCTTGCGAAGCTAAGCCATTGAGTTTTACCAAATAAGTTTTCGTCACGCTGTGCTTGGGGTGCGAGATTTTCTGCGCAAACTCGCCGTCGTTAGTGAGAATTAATAAACCTTCGGAATCCCAATCAAGACGACCGACGGGAAAGAGTTTGATCCGCGCCTTTTGAAAATAGTCGCTCACGCTTGGGCGGCCTTCAGGGTCAAACATGGTCGTCATCACGCGGGGCGGTTTGTTGAACATCACATAAACTAAATCTTGTGGTGGGCGAACAGGCTTGCCTTTCACCACTATGGTGTCGCGCTTAGGATCAATCTGTGTACCCAATACGGTGATGGTTTTGCCATTCACACGCACCATGCCCTCTTCAATTAAACGATCGGCTAAACGGCGACTAGCGGCGCCTGTCCAAGCAATAAACTTATTGAGGCGCATTTTGCCCTCGCTACGTGGCGTGCGAGAAGCTTCTTGGTGGCGCTTAAACGTTGTTTTCATATTGGCCTTGTTCAAAACTATCGATCATCTGCTGATAATAAGGATCAGTGATGGGGTTAACGAAATATCTTTCAAGGCGTTTGATAGCATGAAAAAGTTCGGGTGTCTCGATCAGAGTGCGATCGAAGGTTTCTGTGCAGTGAAAATGTGGTGCTTGCATAAAGTGCCCACGCAATTTCGCGGGTTCATGGTGAGAGGCCGTAAAACGCGCCAGACGCACTCGTGAAGTATGCACAGACTGCTCAACGCCCACCTCGAACTCGAGATCAGCGTCGTAAACGAGACGTGTATGCGGGCGTATCAGCTGCAGCTCGCCTTCGACGATTACCGCAATATTTTGGCGTACTTCAACGACTAAAGACGCATCCTTTTGTAGGCGTACGAACAAGACGTTCTGAGCCGTATTTTGTCGCTCGCTATGCAGACGAAAGGTTTTTATTTTTTCGCCGGCTTTCTCCATTTTTTTGACGTCGCGACTGAGCAGGGCGGCGAAATCGCGAGCCTGCTCAACTAAAACGATCTGTAGGTCATCGGAGTGCACAGTTTGACTTAAATCAAAGCCGACGGGTTGCTTAGATGCCAGTGTCTGAAGAACTGCGCGAATGGCCGCCCCTAGCTGGTTCTTATTCACTAGCCAGTAATCTTGCGCCAAAGCACGATCATAAAACATATCAATGTGCTCGGCGATGAACGGGGTGTCGGCATTGAAACTGTTTTTAAAATACTGGTAAAAACTCAGCCCCGCGACATTCTTTTGTAAGTCCAATTGTTGTAATTGCTGAGCGAGTTGGCCGACGGTGATCATGCTTACACCTTAGGTTGAATTTCTATTTACAGTCCAGAAAAAACTGTCACAATTAATGTTGGGGAGGGCTAGCTTGGCGCGTACAATTAATCCACAACTTTTCGGCCCTGTTGAAAACCCGGCTGCCGCCGTAAAAAATGAAGTGGCTTTGCATGCGCAAGTTCATCCGAAGCGGCTACGAGAAATTGAAATTCAATTTGAAGGCCTTAATCAAAAAATCGATAAACTCGCGCTTTCATTTGAGCAGAAAGTTCAGCAGCTTTACGGCAATCAAAAAGTGATTAACGAGCAAGTGAAAAAACTTTCTGAAGCCTTCACGCAACAACAGGTGGTGTTCCAAACCAAAATGAATGAGCGACGTACCGCAGAGAATCGTTCGCAAGAATTGATTGATCGTCATCAAATTGTGGTGAGTCAGTTAGAATTGCGCGCTCAACAATTGCAAAAAGTAGCGGCTGAGCAAGCCATTAAAATTAAAGCTTACCAAGCCACATACGACGAGATTTTGCGTGAAATTCGCGACTTAAAACGCCCGTACTAGCCTAAAAAAATTACTCCACACATAAAAAATAGCAGCCCAAATTGGTAAAACGTATTTGTGAGTGGGGCGCTTTTTTCAGAGCAAAACTTTCATCGGTAATCAATAAAAACAAACCCACCACAAATTTCGAAACAACCGTTTACCCCGCTCGCAAGCCTGGCATATTCACCCAGTCAAGTGTGGGTATTTTCGCCACACCTACATAGGGGGAAAAAATGGGTCTTAAAAACACAGGCAGGTTGGTGGGAATAGTGACGGCACTCGTGCTGGGCGCTTGTTCACATAAAGATGACGGCAATAAGAGCCGTGACGAAAATGGCAATTGCACGCAAGCCTACCGCGACGACTACAATGCGGTGTCCGTGCCTTTCAAAG
>JAYUVI010000341.1:0-3302 GCA_043754135.1 Bdellovibrionales bacterium
ATCTTTATGCAAGTTTGCCTTAACGGCAAAAGTAAACCAGTCAGTATCCAATTGCGAATCGATTGCGCTCAACACAAGTTCAGCTGTTTCAACAGAACCTTTTGGCGTAATAAAATAGTTATAGTCTGTCGCTGAGAAATCGATAAAATTTCGGCTTTCAAAGGGTACAGGTACAGTCAGCCAATCGCGCAAACACACCAGACCCACTTGTATGGCCTGTTGTACCGCTTCTTTTGACAATAAATCTTTAAAATCAGGCGTAAATAAAATGTTGGCCTGGTCATTAAGAGGTAATTCGCAAACTGAATTCTGTGGAGAAGTGTAGCAGTTCACATGAGAAGAAAACCCTTCATTCCAAATCGACTGACATGTAATTGACCTATTTCGCTGCGAGAAAATATCGACAAACACGTTTTGCAAACACATCATCGTTTTATCACGCCATTTCAAACCACTAGTTGACAGAATACGCTTAGGATCCGCTCCCCTTGTGCCTTCAATCACAAATTCAGAAAAACGTTTGCAGTATTTGTAGCCGTAGATCAACGGGTAGCCAGTGTCACCGCAACTAAAAACTTCCTCTAAACAGTTGGAATAAAAATCACAGCTAGTTGTCTCTCGTCTTTGTTTGCAATCGGCAGGGACGACTCTAGCCAGACATAAGGTTTCACATTCGTTATGACAAAGAAACGTACCCATATCGACTGGCGCAATAACACACGATAGTTCACAACTGAGAGACCCGGGCGCTATGTTGAGTCCACTGAACCAAGTGTCACAATCTGTCACAGCGTGGGCAGTATTTACAACGAACACTAAAAACAGACTGACCGCCAAAAAAGATTTTTTCACAAGGAACCTCCTTGAAAAATCCTTTTGCAAATGAGTCGCCATTTTGGTTGTCAGTTAAACAAACATTAGAAGCTCTAAATGCAGGTTAATTCTTAAAAGGCGGAGGAGCTGTCCCAGTCTCTGCACAGCTAAAAGCGCTGGCGAAATCAGTGGTCAATCATGACCTCGGCAACGGGCACTCGACAATGACCTCCGCAGCGGAGGTAAAACGAACATTTGATAAGCACCTCCGCAGCGGAGGTGATCTTATGCAAGTAACTCAAACGTGATCGAGCACCAGTGCCAAGCCATAGTCTATATGTAAACGCGCGAGAAGGCGTCAGCTGCGAGGCGGGAGCGAGCGAGCGCGGAGGCCTGCCAACGGCAGGTCGCACAAGCGAGCGACCGACCAACGAAGTCAGATGCCGCCTTATCGCGCGTTTTAGTAGACGACGTGGTGGTGCATGGATTCTTGGATATACGGATCTTTGATCGGCACAATATTATTCTTGCTCATAAATCGCGTCACAGAAAACAAAAACACGCCAAAGAAACCCAAGAAAATGCAGATCTCATACAACCCGAAGTGCAATACCTTTTCGAAGTATGCTGGGTAGACCAACCAGTAAAGATCAGCGTATTGCATGACCAAAATCCATGCGGCTACCGCGCCCAAGTGAGCGTGATTGCGTTTGGCCCAACGAGGCAACAGCGCGATGAACGGTACGATGAATTTACCAATCAACAGCAACAGCGACACTGGCAACCATGCGCCTTCAGTACGGGGGATAATAAACGTCGTTTCTTCGGGCAAGTTTGCGTACCAAATTAACATGTACTGCGAGAATGCGATGTAAGCCCAGAACACCGTGAACGCGAATAAAAATTTGCCTAAGTCATGTAAGTGATCGTCAGTCACATAACCACCAAGCAAACCTTTTCGGCGCATATAAATGATCGAAAGAATCATGAAAGCCATGGTCGCCTGAAACAGACCGGCGAAACAGTACACTCCGAAGATCGTACTGAACCAATGCGGTTGGCAGCTCATGATCAAATCGACCGAGAATAATGAATACGACAGCGCAAACAAAAGTATAAACGCTACGCCTGTGCCCACTTGTTTGTGCGTGATGTTCACATCACCTGACTTGTCTTGTTCCACTGAACGATCGACCATTTTTTTACCGAAATAAATCCAAATACCAAAAAATACAATGAGGCGAACAACGAAGAATGTGCCATTTAAATAGGCCGATTTATGCGACAAAATAGCATCGGCTTGCACGATTTCTTTATGGAGCCATTCATAAATTTTAGGCGCGCCGATCAACAAACCGACAGCACTCAATGCGGCCCAGGGTAAAAATGATGTGAAGGATTCAGAGATACGGCGAACGTTCACACTCCAACCGGCTTTAGTGACGTGTTGAATGGCGGTGAAAAAGAGTCCACCGAGCGCCAGGCTTGTGAAGTAAAAGAAAGCGAGTAGATAAGCGAGCCAAGCGCGTTGTGGATCACGCATAAGACCAACTACTAATCCGGCAACACCGAGAAACATACACACTGAAAAAGTCGTGCGCATATTGGTTGAGATAACAAATTTACCGGGGTCGCCTGCATTTGTGTGTGCTGCCATAAAATCCTCTTACTGTTTTTGTAACGAACGAATGTAGTTCACGATCGCCCAGCGATCTTCTTCTTTAAAAATTTGCGTGGCGTAACTGTTCATCACACCTTGGCCGTCAGTAATAATGTGAAAAATGCGGCCATCGCGAAAGGCTTTTACTTTATCGCTCACTAGCGATGGCGGCTTCAAAGGCATATATTCAGCGACTTTGCCGTCACCTTTTGCGCTTTGACCGTGGCAAGGCATACAGTAAATTTCATAGCGCATTTTGCCGTTCTTCAAACTGTCAGAAAACTTTTCGCCACCGAATGGATTCACCAGGCCGGCTTCAGCTTCAAGCGGCTTACCGGCAAATTTGTACGGCTTAAAACCACGCGGAACGGTGTCAGCAGGCGGCACCATGTTGCCCGGCTTGTGACGATACTCATCGTAGTCTTGCGACTTCAGATTTCTCTGATCCATCATATCTTGAACGAGCTCTACTGTAGGTTTGTTTTTACCCGCCGAGCAAGCCACGAGGCCACTCGCGGCAGTTAATAGAAATACAGCTCTAAATAACTTCGCTTTTCTCATTTAAAACTCCGTACGGCGAACATCGACTGCGCCGAGCGAGCGAAAGTGCTGCTCCAGCTTGCCGGCGTCATAGCCGTTATCATCTTCGGGCACAAACAGCGCGAATTTATGTGAAGTCAGGTCAGGGTCAATGACGTGCGGGTCAATTTTAGGCAAACCATTGAGCACGATCATCGCACCAACAGAAGTGAGCGCTGCAAATAGAATCGCACACTCAAAAATCACCGGGATAAACGCCGCGAGCGACCACATCGGCTTACCACCGATA
>JAYUVI010000342.1:0-2555 GCA_043754135.1 Bdellovibrionales bacterium
TAGCTGTTGGCGCCCCTATGCGCGCCGCCGCTGAAACTAATTTGAATATTGGTTCTGTTTACACTTTCAATGGTTCAGCCAACGGCGTTTACGCACATAACAAAACTATTCACTTGGCTACGACTCGCCCAATGACAACGGGCGAAGTGACCACTCAAGTGCCTAATTTTACTTCAGGCATACAATTCGGCATAGCGGTTCATATTTTAGGTGACTACATTCTTGTTGGTTCACCCGTACAAGGTACGCGTAGAGGTGCAGCTTATTTATTTGATCGCACAACAGGCATACAAATCGGCACAAAACTTACGCCTGGTGCCGACCCAGCCACCGACGACGAGTTCGGGTCGCAAGTACAAATAGCCGGAGTTTCAGGTAGCACCGCTACGATTTATGTTTCTTCAACCGGCCGCGAAACTAAAACCGGTACTTTATATAAACTTGAAATGTCGACAGCGGCAAGCACGACTAACAACGCTTCGCTAAAATTTATTTTAAGAGCACGACAAGATAATCGCGCGCAAAAAGCAGAGTTTGGCAAAAGCTTTGCTGTGCAAGGTAACGAAATTTTAGTGGGTAGCCCTGGCAAAACCACCGACAATATGGCCAATGCAGGTCTCGGTTTTGTTATCGCTACTCCTTAATTAAGAACGTTTGGGGATAAAATGAGTCAGTCACTAAATAAATTGATTATAGTCGCGAGCTTGGGGTTGAGCCTGCAAGCACGCGCGCTTGACATTAATGGCGTAGGCACGGTTGCCGATAAAGATGGCCTTGTTTCACTCTATTTATTTAATGAGACTGCAGGCCCCACGGTGAATGACAGTGTAACAACGGGTGGCGCACTCAATCTGACTATAGATAATGCGGCCAATGTAATTTGGGGCGGCGGCGCCCTTGAAGTGACGTCTGCTACAGGTATTCGTTCAAGTGGTCCCGCAACTAAAATCATTAATGCTTGTAGAATATCAGATGAAATTTCAATTGAAGCTTGGGTTGAATCGCGCACTAATAATGATTTAGCACTCGCGGCTTATGGTCCAGCTCGCATCATGACATTATCAACCGGTTTAACTAAAGCTGATAAGTCGGCAGCTACCGTAGGCTTTTTCGTCGGTCAAGATTACGATGCTGGCCACCAATACATTATGGGCTCCAACACTACGCAAACACTTAATGTCGACAAAGAACTTGAGCTTAGGGGCGGCTTTTCAGCCACCGATGCTGGCGACAGAACCGTCGTTCGCCACAGCACTTTGCAACACATTTATTTCATTAAAACTAAAGATGGCTTAGCGAGTATTTACGTGAGCGATGAAAACGGTGTGCCCATTTTACGACGGCAAATGACTTTACCCAACAACAGCGGGAGCTTGAAAAATCTCGATGCCGCTAGCTTGCTCGTGCTCGCTAATGAACCTAAATATAATAACGATGCGAACTTGCCTATTTTGAAAGATGTTATCCCAGGTATCGACAGTCGCACTGCCGAAGACAAAGATTGGCGCGGTAAATACCACATGTTGGCGATTTATTGTAAAGCCCTCGATCAAAAACAAGTACTGAGTACTCGCGCTCCGACCAATTGGCTCACTGACACCGCAGCTTTGCAGATTGATGTCGATACTCCCATTACCCCTAATCGCTATCTGGCCCGTACGATTTACAGTCGCATTGCCGGTTACAATTTGCCGATCTTTCACCCGACTCTCGTGCAGATGGAAGCCGCTCTCGCAAGTGCTCCGAACAGCATCACGAATCGCATTGCCGCGGCTCGAATCGCCACAGCAAAGCCGGCGTTTTATAACATCACTGTGAAAGAGTTTGCGAAGAAAATGTCGAACCGCGAAGAAACAGTCGACGTGCCGCTGAATGATTTTACCGCTACTTTTATTGGCGCCACACGCGACAACATAGATGCACGCGAACTTTTACGCGGTGATTTTTATTACTCGGCTGATACGACAAAAGCCGCTGTGCCTTCGAACCTTATCAACGACATGTTGATCAGCAACCGTCATTATGAATTGCTCGAACAACAGAACTACGATCTTTCAAGCGTTTTAAAGCGCGTGAATGGTCAAGTTTATTATGATGGCACAAAAGCTGTACCTGCCGGTAATTTCGATGTGGGTGGCGTGCTCACTTCTCGCGCTTGGTTATTTGCTCATGCCACTGCCGGCACAAGCCGTCGTTTGATCGAATACTCGTTTCAAGAGTTCTTGTGTCGCCCGATCACAGCTTGGGCTGACGCCACTATTGCCGATAGTCATGTGGGCCGCGATGTGGATCGCCAACCCTCAGGCTCACACCAAAAATATCAAACGTCTTGTCGCAGTTGCCACGCGCAAATGGACGGCTTACGTGGTGCTTTCGCGCGACTGACCTTCGAAACAGATTATGCGAAACATGCTTGGGTTGTCGCGCAAGACGCTCAAACTGACCCTAACCAAGCGAATAACAACACGAACAGAATGACCATGAATCAAGTGCCTCGCGGTGTTTCAGGTAAAATGAATAAGAATAATGATATGTTCCCCGAGGCTAAAGAGACG
>JAYUVI010000343.1:0-3789 GCA_043754135.1 Bdellovibrionales bacterium
CCGCGTAGGCGGCGGTTGAAAAAGAACCTGGCACCAATAGCGCGATGAGTCATAAAATATTTTTGTGTGCGTTATATCCAAACAAATCCACTACAAGACGCATCGAGTTGTAAACTAGACTAGACCAAGGTCTAAAGTAACCTAGACCAAAGCCGAGAAGTTCTGTGAGCACGTTGGAACACTTCTAAAGAAGGTATCATTTCGGCAGTCACTGAATTGAGCCCCTCCAAAGAAGTCTAGATGAGTGAAGAGAGTCACCTCTGAACTACGTTCTAGATTTTCCAACACACAAAAATTGAACTCGACAAGGATTGTCCGCAAAGTGCGTTTGCATTCAGGCATGGGGTCTGAAGCAATCTAGCAGCTTGCGAATCTCATTGACGGTTGTTGGATACCGTTAGGGGGCTACCATGGGCTTAAGAATTAACACGAACATAGCATCTGTGAGTGCACAGAGACAGTTGTTCAAAAACCAGAGACGTTTAGAGCACGCTCAAGCGGCAATGGGCTCTGGTAAACGCATCATCAACGCAGCCGATGACGCTGCCGGCTTGGCGATCAGCGAAAGTATTCGCGGTCAGGTTGCAGGCTTGAAGATGTCGAAGCAAAACGCCTTGAACGCACAGTCGCTCATTCAAGTGAGTGAAGGTGGTCTCAATGAAATATCAAATATCATGATCCGTTTACGTGAGTTGGGTGTGCAAGCGGCATCTGATAACGTGGGCGATGTTGAAAGAGAATTCCTCGATCAAGAAGCTCAGCAGTTAATTATGGAATCTGAACGTATCGCGGTGTCGACACGTTTTGGTAACAAGCTTTTGCTATCTGGTGAGCAAGAAGAAATGGAGTTCCACGTTGGTCCTTTCGGCGGAGATGAAAACATTGTGCGCGCACAAGTCGCCGCTGACGCGACAACAGGCGCACTCGGTGTCGATGGCGCTTCAGTTGGCGATAAAGACTCGGCTCGAGATTTGCTTGGCTCAGTCGATGATGCGTTAATTCAACTCGGAAAGATACGCGCTGACTTCGGTGCGGTACAAAGCCGATTGATTACAACAAACTCAAACGTTGAAATTCAGTTTGAAAACTTATCGGCTGCTATGTCACGTATTGCTGACGCTGACATTGCCTACGAAAGCGCCGAGATGGCCTCTGCTCAAATCTTGCAAAATGCCGCCGTGAATACGTTGGCAGCTGCAAATATGAACGGCCAAATGGCAATGAAGTTAATCAACTAATAAAGAAAGTTCGCGTTGTTGAATGCACTCGAGGAGTTAATCTTCGAGCGCGAAAAGTTCTGCAACACCCCTCGAATAGTCTTCGATTGTAAGAACAGTTTTGTCGAATGTAAGTCACTGTTCTTACAATTTTAAGGCGAGTCGAAGGTATTTTGGTTCGCGTAAAATTAGTTTTTTTAAGAGACGAGGGGTAGCCCAAAGATAACTACCTTGTCTCTTGAGCCCGCCCTGGGGAATCCCACAACCCCCAGGGTTTTTTCGTTTTCGCCCTCCCAAATTAGCCACAGAGCTTCGTTGCTTGGTAGATCGCTTGTGCGACGGGTGCGTACACCCGCCTCCGCGCTCTCTCCCGCGCGCCTCGTCTGTGACTAATTTGGGAGGGCTCATTCTTAAGCCAACATCACTTTGTAATTTTACATAAGATCGGCTTCGCCATTTTTTTTAACTTTTTTATTTTAAGCCTTGTTGCATTTGGGGGATGGCTTCGATTTGGTCTTCTGAGATTGTTGGTGTTTTGTATTTTGCATAAGGAGTGAGATCTTTTTGCGTTAAGTAAACCAGCGCATTGGCGCAAATATTTTCAGCTTGCGCTGGGAGTGCGAGCAGAGTGAGTAAGAGTAGTGAAAGCCATTGCGGGTTTTTCAACTTCATGATCTGAGCCAGCTTGAAATATAACCGCTATATTTTTTGCGAGTTTTGAGAGGCATGTTGGTGTAGTTGCCGATGACTTTACGGCAGTCTGGGGCTTGGCATTTACAGCGCATGCGCCACCATTCATTTTTCTCGGTCATTTCGTAGTCCCAGGTGATCTGCTCGCCTTTTTCGATGTCCCGCATGGCGACGATATCGAAAAGATTCTTAATGCCGCAATTGGGGTTACATGAGTGATTGGTTAAACGAGCGATGCCGTTCGAGTCGCGCCATTTTCTCCTGTCGAATTGGATGACGTGATTCAAAATGTCGTCTGTCCAATGCTCGTAATCGTATTCGAAAACCGGGCCGTCAAAGCTGGCGATGACCTCGCCTTTTTTGATCTTGGCTTTGGCGAAGACGCCGCGGCCGCATTTTTTGGTTTTGCGAATCTTAACTTTGCGGTTATCCATCGCGATTGAACCTTTCGCCCGAGTTTTACAAATGCAAAAACTGGTTCAACCGGCGAGAAATAGGAATGATTTTAAATCGATGTAGAGTAAGGTTGCGGTTTCGCGTTTTACAGTTGTCGAAAAATTAGTCGATTGGGGTGATTTATAATCTTTGAAGCAAAAAATCACGCCTGTTGATGGTAGTGAGATCATTTGTACGAAAGCCGTGTAAGCCGCCGAATCGGCGGAAATTTTCTCGTCAGTGTTTATCCATTTTGTTCTCGGGGCCGTGCCAGCTTTGCATAAGAAAAAACCCGACTGGGTCGACCAGCCGGGTTAAAACCCCCAGACTTTAGGGAATGGGGGTGATTCTATGCATACCAAGTATGTATGTAATCGGAAGTTTCGAGAAATACTTAAGTGGATCTTGGTGGTGGCTTGTCTACTATTGAAGATACTCAAGCATGTAAGAGATTTGTTGTAACTCTTAGCAACGGGCTCGTAAGAGAAACCGGGTTTTTACCCTTGTGGGGGTTGGTCGGCTCACGCCGTTTTTAAAGCGTGAGTAGAAACTGAATAAGATCGCGGCGATCTTTAGACGAAAAACCGAAATCGTGGCCGCGGTTCGATAAGCCAGGCAGACTTGTGTCGAAGCGGTGCTCTTCCCGAGCGCGCCAATTACTTGGTGTTTTTGCTCGCACAGGGTAACCACCACACATAAAATCATAATGACGAAAATTTTCGACTTCGCCAGAGTAATACACGGGCACACGGCTGGGCGCGGGTTTCAATAACTCGCACAGATTGGGCACAGAGTTATTGTGCAGGTACGGGAAGCGCGCCCAAATGCCTACGAGCGGTGGAGGGACATAGCCATTTTGCTCGCGAATCAAAACACCATTTTCCTGCGAAACTCGTAAACCGTTGAGCTGTGTGAGCGATGCCATACCTCGACGGCGTTGTGAGTCTGTGCCGACATCGCGAATAGGTGTGTCGGCAAAGTAGCGCACTTCGTCCGTTTTGAGTAGTTCGGCGTATTGCGAAAGGGACGTATTAATATGCAAACCTAGCTGCGTCTGCAGCCAGCCCATCATAAATTCGAAAGGTACGATGGGGATCAGCGAACCCGTTACTGTTACGGGCCAGTGGAGCGCATGTAAGCGGCCTGCGCGCGTTGCTGCACGTTGTTCGTTAATAGAAAGATTGTAGGGGTTGCTTACGCCCGTTATAGGGACAGTTTCGCTTTCACGCCATTGAAAATCGCCATGAGCAGAAGACGCGCACATTAACACTGTCAAAAAACAAATCTTAAAACCGCAGCCGCGACGAAGTCTAATCCATTTGCGCATACATATTGTTTCGTCACAGAAAAATTTTCGCAGAAGGCCAGCACGCTTTTTGTCGAGCTGCAGACTCGATCAACACAAAGTCTGCTAGATCTATAGAAAGTCTGCGTCTATGTAGACGCG
>JAYUVI010000344.1:0-4506 GCA_043754135.1 Bdellovibrionales bacterium
TATACACTACACCGGGTGGCACTTCTTACAAAGTTGATGAAAACGGGCGTATGCGCTTAGTGCCTCATCGCGGTTTAAATTAAGTGACCATGGTTGAGTTTTTTAAAATAAGAAATTAACGCGCGGGCTTTCCAAACTGGGCCCGCTTGAGCTATGTGATACGGGACAAAGCGACTGCGATATTAAATCCCAAATAATACAAAACTTTTAAGTCCTATTGATATGAACTTTTCTTAAGCGCCCGTAATATGAAATTCTAAATCGGGGTTTTCTTTCATTAGCCACTGTAAATCCCACTCTTTGTTGAGCAGAACCACTGGGCGCTCTTTGCGATCTTGAAACAACGTCGTGCCGCCCTTAAGTGAGGTCGGGAATTTTTTCTCGACTTTTTTGCCAGCGCCTTTTGCTCCAGCGGTTGGCGCACTCACAGCTGTGGTCTCGGCATTCTCTTTAAAATACACCCAGCGGGCTACACCTAGAGGCAAACGTTCGAGTTTGACGTCAAGTTTGTATTCATCATTCAAGCGATACAGTAAAACATCAAATTGCAGTTCGCCCACCACACCAAGAACAGCATCTTGTTCACCCACTCGTGGGTCGATAAAGATTTGTACGGCGCCTTCTTCGGCGACTTCTTGAACCGCTTTTTGCATTTGCTTACGCTTCAAAGGGTCTTTGATCGACAGCCGCGCAAAACACTCTGGCGAAAAGCTAGGCATTTCATCGAACGTCATTTTTTTGCCGTCGGTGATGGTGTCGCCAATTTGAAAATTACCAGTGTCGACGATACCGACAATGTCACCGGCGTAAGCCTCTTCGACAGTTTCCCGATCACGGGCCATAAAAGTATTCGCATAAGCCAAACGCAATTCACGCTCTAAGCGCTGATGTTGCACTTTCATACCACGCTGAAATTGCCCACTGCATACGCGTAAAAACGCCACACGGTCGCGGTGCTTGCGATCCATGTTCGCTTGCATCTTAAAAACAAAGCCTGAGAAAAACGACGCGTGCGGGTCGATCACACCCATGCTTGAATTTCGCGGTATCGGTTCAGGGGAATATTTAGCGTAAAGATCGAGAAAAATATCAACGCCCCAATTGTACTTCGCACTGCCAAAAGTCATCGGCGTGATTTTGCCGGTCAAAAATGCATCTTGATCCCACGCGATGAGTGCGCCCTCTAACAGTTCAACATCTTCATAAAATTTGTCGTAAAGCTCGTCGTAATTCACAAGCTCTTTGATTTTCGGGTCATCGTGACCAGTCACATCGTAAATCTTCGGCTCTTCTTCGCCCTTCGTGAACATATATAATTTTTTATCAAGACGATGATACAAACCTTTGAAGCGATCACCCTGCCCGATCGGCCACGTCACCGGGTAGCAATGTAAACCTAAAGTGTTTTCAACGTCGTCGATAAGTTCAAGTGGCTCTTTACCTTCGCGATCCATCTTATTGGCAAAAGTGTAAATCGGGATACTGCGCATATGACAAACTTCGAAAAGTTTGCGCGTTCGCTCCTCGACACCTTTACCGGCGTCAATCAACATAGCCGCGCTATCAGCCGCAATCAAAGTGCGATAAGTGTCTTCGCCAAAATCTTTGTGACCGGGGGTATCGAGCAAGTTCACACGAAACCCACGATAATCAAATTGCATGACCGACGAAGTGATCGAAACGCCGCGCTCGCGCTCCATGGCCATCCAGTCACTAGTCACCGCTTTGGTGCCGGCTTTACCGTGGACTTCTCCCGCTTCGCGAATCACGCGACCGAGGTACAAAATTTTCTCAGTGATGGTTGTTTTACCAGCATCAGGGTGAGAGATAATAGCAAAAGTTCGCCGCCGCGAAATTTCTTGATCTTTAGTCATAAAGTTAATTTTCTGTTGAAGGAGTTGTTGTCGAGTTTTCGCCGTTATTGCCGATGGCTTCGACGGGGCAGCCATCCATCGCTTCTTTGCAAAGGTCTTCTTCTTCTGTAGTCGCAGGCTGTTGCTTTACAAAAGCATGTCCATCATTTTCATCCATGCCGAAATTCTGTGGCGCGGACATCACGCAGGCATCGCAGGCGATGCACTCGCGATCGACGTAAAATTTACCCCCGACGTTTTCAGGGTATTTCTTGGTTTTATCGGCCATTTAACTGTTATAGCGGCTCTGGCGCGGGAGTGCAATTGGCGTTCTCCCTCAAATGGTGTTGCTTCAACTAACCCAAAACGTCTTCGTAAAAAGCACCAACTTGGTTTTGGCGGTCACGCAGCTGGATTTCGAGTATCCAACGATTGGGGCTGGGCACGTGAGCGAAGTCTTTGAGCGAGCCGCGGTGATGAATGGCGTGGGGGAAGTCCCCAACCCTATGGCCTTTGGCGCCCTCGCCAACCAACTCGTAACCCGCTTCTTCGGCTAATTTTTCGGCGTAGGCGTAGAGCTCAGGGCCGCTCAGCTTTTCGGATTTAAATTTATGTGCGACTTGTTGGTAAATCTCTTCGCCTTTAGCGATCACTTTTTCGCCGGCGGAGTGTTGGCCCAACGTAAACGTGCGCCCGACATCACCTTCATAGCCGTCGTAAATGGGGCCGAAGTCTAAGAAGAAAATGTCATTCTCTAACAAGCGGCTGGTGTCGTCAGAAATTTCTCTGAAAGATTTTAAAGTGTTCGCGCCAAATCTGATTTTGGCCGGGTGCCAGTGCTTTTCGGCTCCAGATTCTTGCTGCAGTTTCGAATAAATCTCGTGAGCTTCGGCCTCGCTCATCCCCGGCTTGATTTGCTCTTTTAAGTGGTAAAGCAAATCCCAGGCGCGCTTTTGCCCTTCTAAGAAAACTGACAGATCAAAATTAGATTTTACGCCTTCGGGATTTCTTTTTAGGGATTCAATAGAAAGTTCCATGGCGATTTCTATCGTAGAACTTAGGCGCAGGCAACGTGATTACAAACTCTCACCGAGGCGAGTGGGGCCCAGCTTCGGCAAAACACTCAGCATTTTGGGCGGGTAAAACATGACCACCGTACTGCCCATATTGAAAATACCGAGTTCGTCACCCTTACGTAGACGCAAGGGTCGCTCATAGGTCTTCATGCGCGGGGGGCTGCCCACCGGCAAAGTGTTCGAAACCACGCTGCGGTCAAAGCTCACCGTAATCTGCCCCACGTTCGTGGCACCGACCATGACCAGGGCGACTGGGCCCAATGATGTGCGCAAATTAAAAATCACCCGTTCATTCACCGCAAAAAGATTTTCAATATTCTGCACACTCCAATTATTGACCGGCCACAAATGCCCCGGTACATGCACCACACTCGTCACTTCGGCATCGACCGGGCAGTGCACGCGGTGATAATCAGTCGGGCATAAATAATAAATCAAGTGCGCGCCGCCCAGATAAGGGCGAGCGTCAACTGTCGAGGTTAACATTTGCTCAAGGCTGTAATGGCGATCTTTGACTTGCAAAAGCGTGTCGCTCTCGATGACCTCGGCACAGGTGAGAACGGAGTCACAGGGGTGCACAACGCCCTGACCAATGGGGCGTATGCCGGCCTTCAATTTACGTGTGAAAAGTTTAGCCAGGGAGGGATATTGCTCGAGCGGCAACTCAGCTTCGTTCATATTAATTTTATAGCGGTCAATAAACCAATCGCGCGTTTGGGTCGCTAACCACGATGGATTCTCGACGGCGGCAATCTTGCCGACCGTACGACTGAGTAAGTTTTTGGGGACTAGTTTTAGAAACTGCATGATCACGCCTTTTTCATATGTTGCTCAAGCCAATCCGCGATCACCTCTATCGACGCCTTTTTACCAATTAATGTCTGAACAATAAACGATTCGCCGTTGTCGGGATCCACTTTTAAACGAAAGCCATTCATTCGCAAAAAAATGGCGGTCGTAGCGAACGCGACGCGCTTATTACCATCCACGAAAGGGATGTTTTGCGCTAAACTTTGGAATAGCGCTGCGGCTTCAAGTGAAAGCGAATTGTAATAACCGGTTTGAGGGCGCATCAGCGCACTTTCAAGCAAGCCCATATCTCGCACTCCCTGCGAACCACCAAAACGCGCGATAAGACGCTCGTGCAATTCGAGAGTTTCATTTAATGTCGGGTAAAGTGTCGATTTCATTTTGCTAAACGCTGTAATAATTCAGCATGTTCGTCTAAAACCTCATCCATCGCGTTTCGAAAAGCCGGACGCAAGCGAGCACGGTGCAAATATTCAGCGACGGCTTCGCTCACAACGCTCGAAATACTACGATCGGTCTTATCAACGTAAGATTTGAGATCTTTTAAAACTTTTTCATCCATTTGAGTGGCAAATTTTTTTGCTTTCATAAATAGAAGACTATCATGAAAATTCATGAAATGTCAAGAAACGCCATTGCCCTTACGCTAAATCCGTAGTACTTTCGCAAAAGCATGGTCCGACACGAAATCAAAGTAGGCTTAGACGAAGAGCTCGAAGAGCATTTGGCGTGGCTTGCCCCGGGCTACAACACCTACCGCATATTAA
>JAYUVI010000345.1:0-5377 GCA_043754135.1 Bdellovibrionales bacterium
TTTCTTTCAAAGCATTCATCTCACAACGATGCCAAATTTTATCGAGACCTGTTTCCAGGCGCTCCACAGATGACACAAAAATTTTGTGTGGCGACAAGAGCGCATTATACAGAGTGAAAAGCACTGACAGAAAAATACCAATGGTCGAAGAAATCATCGACAAAGATATCGAAGCTAGGAAAGCATCCATGGTGCGCTTGCTACCCTCGACATCGGCCAAATCCAAACTATGCAATTGCGGGAGTGCATGCACAATACCTAAGAAAGTTCCGAAAATACCACCGACAATAAACAAACCAGGCAAAACCGTGATCACTTCATTCATTCCCGAAATCGGGATGACGCCAAACAAGCGGCTAAAGCATGGATTGTTTTTAAACGTCGTTTTCGCCACATTAATAAAATGCGGGTTAGAACCATCGTATTTAAAATATCGAATTTGCTTAAGCACATCTTTTACGAGCCAGGCAAAACCCGGCTTGGTGAGAAAAATGCGATCGCTGATTGACAATACAATATCAGGCTTACGGCGCTGTAAAAGAGCCGTCACTTCGTACAATTCATAATAAGTGATCATCAACAAACGCTTAGTCACGTGAAAAAATGAAAGATTCCCTTTGTCTTGATAATCTTCTAAAAAATTATCAATGCGCTTTTCAAATTCTTTGGTGAAAAACTCTTCTCGCTTAACTGTGTAGTAGATCAGTCCGCGCATAAACAGCCCGATGAAAAAAACCACGATCATCATGGGTATAAGCAACGATTTTGCCAAGACGACGATACCGTCTATATGTGAGTGGACTAATTCCTGTATAGGCATGACACTTTCTCCCTTTAATCAGCCAAGTTAAATTTCATAATAACTCGTTGACCTTTTTTGCAATTATAAACATGACAAAATTCTTTCTGACCTGGCGAAGCCACTGAGCGCCCTGAATTATTCTCGGCTAAAAAACTTCGACCGGTCACTTTGACAATTTCACGCAAGTTCTTTTGATATTTATAAGTCATCTTTTTTGTATCAAATATATGGTTGAAAATTGAGCGCGCGCGGTAATAACTCAAATCGAGGTTGTAGTTCACGGCTTTAGCTAGCTCAGGGTCTAAGCTCTTGGGGTCAACGTATTGACCGCCATATGTAGGTGAAGCAAAGCCAATAATTTCTACAGAAGCTAATTTTCTAGCGATCTCTTTGTCTTCAAACAAACTGCGAGCATAGACCGGCACAAATTTTTCAAGTGTGACAACCATGCCCTTTTTTAAATTATGTTTGCCGGTATTAAAGTACTCTTCGCCAAAATTAAGAATCACGTCGCCTGTTTTGGGGTCAACGTCAGCCTGTAACCCGGCCTTCGCGAAGTTTTCTTTAATACGTGCAGCGAGGCGCTCACGCGCGCGACCGACTTCTTGCGCTTCTTTTAAACTGTCTTCGGTCGCCTTAAATTTTGTGCCGAGTTCTGCAAGTTTTGATTTATACCCGCCAATTTCTTTACTCGCATCAGCCCGTGCAGCTGCTAGATTTTTCTCATAAGCCCCTGCTTCAGAACTGGCGCGAGCCTTGAATTTGTCTAACTCTTCAGCTTTCGCCGCAGCTGTGAGCTGTTGCTCGCCAATACGCTTTTCAAATTCGCGTCGTTCGCGAGATACTTTCGATTTATAATCCGCTTGTATCTTTTCAATGGTCTCATTGTGACGAGCTTCGATACTCGATAAATTCGCCTGCAGCTGCTCATTGGTTTTCTCTTGCACAGCGATAGTGCCTTTGGCGCCGGCTAGGTCTTCTTCGATTTTTCGTAAGTCTTGGTTCTTGGCCATCAACTGTTGATAAACTTCGCGCCGACGCTCTTCGAGCTCGCCGACTTTTTCGCGACTGTGTTTTTTGATCTTTGAGATCGTATCTTCGCGACTCTTAATGCGGGTTTGCGCCATCATGTTGGCGTTGACGATGTTCCGAATAATTTGTTGGTATTGGTTTAACGCGTCTTCTTTTTTCTCGTTTTCACGAGCCTGCGCGCGCAAGTCATCTTTTTCAGCTTTTTGCTCTTCTTTTAAGAGTGAAAGTTTGTCCATGAGTTGGTTGTAGACTTGTTTGTCATCTTCAGAAGCGCCAGACTCCAAGTAATCATCTTTCAAAGTGTTATAAACTTTAATTTGTTGACGTAAATCAGCGTTTTCAGCTGCAAGTTTTTTAAACTCCGTCTGCTTTTCGATCCCGAAACTGCCACTGCGCAAGCTCGCCATCACGTAAAGCAACAGAAAAACAGTTGAAAGCACCATGAACAGATCTGCATAAGCTGTCCAAAAGTTCTCGTTCACTTCTTCTTTTAATTTGTCGTAATCAAAACTCATAATTTTCGCCTTAAAAAAAAATCGGCAAACTCCGCGAAAAACTTTAAGAATCAAGGCCTTATGAGCTTTGGCTAAAGTGAGAACTAGACCAACATCGAGCTTTTGTGCCCCGACTGAGGTCGATTACCCCATTAGGCTCTTCACAGCACCTCATACCGCTTTCAAAAACGAATCAAGTTGAGATGGCAGCCGGACCCGATTTTGCAAATCAAAAAAATATCGCCGAATTACTTTAAAAAAACTATGGAGGACTCGTGAGAACCAAAAAAAGAGCCAGGAAATTGTTTAAGAGCATGAATAAACGCATGAAAGCCATGCGCAAACAGCGCGATAGCGAAGACGATATCGTTAAGCTTATTTTGCAAGACCATAAACCGCTAAAGAAATGGATCAAAGTCTTGAAAAATGAAGACGCCAGCGTCGACGAGAAATGCGAAGCTTTAGAAAGTTTCGCACCACACCTACTCACTCACGCTAAAGCCGAACAAAAATCGCTTTATAGTTTTATTAAGGGCATTGAAGAAATTCGTTTTGAAGCTCTCGAGGGCGACACTGAACACCGTTTAGCCGAACAATTGCTCAATGAAACCAATTTGACAGAAGAAGACGACATGTGGTGCGCCCGCGCCAAGGTTTTGGCTGAAATGGTCGAGCACCATATTGAGGAAGAAGAATACAACATGCTCCCTGACGTCAAAAAACATACGTCTGTCGAAGACCGCTCAGAGCTTGGCAAAAAATACTTGGAGCTGAAAGACAAATATGGACCCGACATTGAAGAGCAACAAGCCCGCGCTCAAGGTATTGAGGTCGATGCTGACAGCGATACCGATACTGATAGCGTGAAATCTCAAAAAGATAGCGCTAGGGACGGCGATAGCATCGAGTTTCAAGGCGCTAGCGATGGCGGAGATTCTCAAGGCACCAATCAAAAACAATTGAAGAGTGCTAAGCGGCGTAAAGAGAAGACGCGCGAAGAAGATGAATCGCCTAAGAGTTATTAAGCGAGCTCTGGCCATAGTGTAAAATTGAACTAGAGATTTTTACCTACAGGCAGAATGAGCCTGCAAAAACAGGCATTTTGATTTCTTTACATATTGTCGTTTGCCTGCCCTGAATCTACAAGGGCAGGCATGAACTCGAAAGACACACACAAAACATCCACCGAGAACTCGCCGAGCAAGAGCGACACGAGCAAAACGCTCACTCGACTCGATGTTTTTCAGTTTACCAACTATCGCGCTTTTCTTGTCGCCCACTTTGACTCGCAAAAAAAGCGTAATACACAGTTCAGCTACAACGCCTGGGCACAGCACTTGGGTCTTAAGAACAACACTTCACTTTTAAAAATTATTAACGGTTCGCGCGATGCGGGCTTCAATATAACCGAGCAGCTCGCGCACTATTTTAAATTCAGCGATAACGAACGCCATTATTTCGAAGACCTCGTTCGTCTCGAAAAATCGAAAAAGAACCCACGGATGTATGGCGAAATTCTCTCGCGTATTCGTCGCCACTCACCGCATAAAAATTTTATGTTACTTGATGAGCAGATGTTTTCGGCAATATCACATTGGTGGTATTATGCCATTCGTCAGCTCGCCACTCTACCGAACTTTAAGGTCACATCCCAAGACGTTCTCAAGCGCCTGCGCTTTCATGTTCCTCCCACTAAAATTGCTCAGGCGCTTGAGACTTTACGCAAACTCAACCTTTTGCCAGACGGCACACAAAAGAAAAAACCACTCAACACAAGTGATGATGTCGCGAGCACGGCACTTCGAATGTTTCATAGCGAAGTCTTAGAGCTGGGGCGCGAAGCTCTCGAGCAAATATCCCCGCTCGAACGTGAAATTTCAGGCATCACCCTCGTCGTTAAAAAATCAGACGTCCCTGCCGCCAAACTTTTTATTCGCGACTTTCAAGACGAATTTAATGAACGCTTTGAAAAACCAACTAGTGACGCCGAAGTTTATCAGTTAGAGGTCGCGTTCTTCCCCCTCACAGAAAAACCAAAGGAGCCCACGCCATGAAACTCGCTTTTTTAAACATTAAGTCATCAGCAGATAGTCCAATTAAAGCATGGGTCGTCGCCCTGACAATCGCTCTCAGCATTGGCGGCACCTCAGTGAATAGTTATGCCGCTGACAGCGATCACGACAACGATCACGATAGTGGCGATCGCGCTGGTAACGGTGGCGAGTTCAACGAAATGCGCATTATTGAAACAGGTTACAACCTCTATGCCGAGCTCATTCAGCTCTACCGCGAGGGCCGCCTACCCGACTATGTCGACGCTCACTTACTCTTTAATAAATTACGCAAACTGCGTATTGTGTTCACCGCTGACCCGACAGTGGCCGGCCTGCCACCGCGAAGTGCGGTGAATTACCCGAGCGAAAATTTACTTGAGGTTGACGAAGCCGATTTTAAACGCGAGTACGAAAATAAAGAAACCTTCGAGCAATTCGTTTTGCACGAGCTCGCACCGCTGATCAAAATCGACGACTTTGATTACCTAAGCTCAATAGAACTCATGTCGCGTATTCTTGAAAGCCGAGCGAAACGTCAGCACACCATTCTTGCCGAAAACGCGACGCCACAACCCGCGCAACCCACATTGCTTTACGCCCGTCATGACGAAAACGAAAAGCAAGGCATGCACTTTAACAACGCGAAAAATCGCTGTGAAAAGCAAAAAGAGTTTTACAAAAAGCAGTATTACTACGTGTATTGCGACTACATTAAAAAGACGTGGTTCGATACCGAATCTGTACCCTACTACCCTTACCAAGTGAAAGATCAACGCGTGCTCTGGGGCCTCAGAGTTTGGGGCTTAGGCGCCGACACCGACCTAGTTTGGCAAGTGGTAGCTTCAAGCCGTTTTTTGGTTAACGATATGGGTTCGCTATATTTTAAAACCGAACTAGCGGCGACGACCGCCTGCCGAGATCGGTTACTGGCTGAGCAAGCTTTTTCATCAACCAAATTTTATCGCTCAACATGCCGCTCGCTACAAAACTACACA
>JAYUVI010000346.1:0-7523 GCA_043754135.1 Bdellovibrionales bacterium
TGTGAATAAAACCACAGGCTAAGTTTCGCAAGAGACTGCTATTACGCTAGGTGGCGCTTCACAAGATCTCACAATCTTAAACGGCGAATGGGACATGAACACCTACGCACTCACCGTGAGTAACTCAAGCGGTGTCGACAACGTGATCACCGTGGGTGATGGCGCTGGCGCTGCAAGTTCTGCGATTTTAAGACAGGGTTGCGCGACGCTGACTACAGAAGTCGCACCGACTGTAAACGGCACTGACGGCGTGATTATCGGCGGCTCAGCCACTCCAGGCATTACTATTGCCGATGTCGCTGTAGCTGAAGGCAATGCGGCCACCACTGCCATGAATTTCGTTGTGACTTTTGATGCTCCAAGATGTTCGGCGACGACTATTACATATGCGACATCAAATGGCACGGCGGCCTCAGGTAGCGATTACACTGCGGCCAGCGGCACATTCAACATGGCTTCAGGCGCATTGACCGGCACGATTGCGGTCGATGCAACTGGTGACACGACTCCAGAAGGTAACGAAACTTTGGTTGTGACATTGTCTGCGCCATCAGCTGGTACCCTTAACGATGCGACCGCTACAGGTACAATTACTAACGACGATATCACGGGCAATATCTGGACAGGCGCTACCAACAGCAACTGGGACACGAACAGTAATTGGCAAGATGGTTCAAAGCCGACTTCGGGCGAAGTGGCGTATTTTATTCCTGGACTGTGCACGGGTGCGGCTTGCAATGTGAGCCTCGATGCCTCGCAGACTGTCGCGGGAGTTTCAATTGCCACAGGTTATACGGGCACGATCACCCAAGCGGCGGGACAAACTTTGACTGTTGGCGCCTCTGGTTACAGTCAAGAGGCCGGAACATTCACAGGTGCCGCGAGCGCTCTAACGTTTGATACATTTAATTTAAGTGGTGGTACGTTCACGTCAACAAGTGGCACTCTAACAATTGCGAGCGGTTCAGCGACGACTGGGTTCATAATGAGTGGCGGCACATTCACTCACAATAGCGGCCTAGTGTATTTATCTAATGCGAGCCATGTGATGCTCGATATAAATTCAACCATAGATTTTTACAGTTTAACACTTGGGTTGAACTCTTATGCGACTGCCAATTTATATTTGGGTAACAGCGACACCATAAAAGTAAATGGTGATTTAATTTGGTACAATCACCGAATCGGTTATGCCAATACAGATGCTGTTATTTTTGAGCTTTACGGTAACGTAACACTTGGTGCAAACGCTTTTACAGAGTCAAATACAACTTTGCTAAAAATCGTAGGCGGCAACAACCAAAGTCTTACATCTGCAGGTGGTCTGATACCGAACCTTGAAATCGCGAAGAGTGGTAATACGCTCACAACCTCAGGCACGTTAAAAATTGTCAATAATCTCACGTATACTTCGGGTACGATGTCTCTCGGCGCGACGGTGTTTGAATTTACCGCTGGGCAGTTTGTTGGCGAAGGCGCAAGCGTTGTCAATTTTGATGCGAATGTTATGCCGAGTTTGCTCGTAACAAAAAACTACGCGCCAAGAGATTTTACTATCACTGGTACACTTTCAGTTTCTGGCAATGCCTCGGTATCGACACTAGGTTCGTTTAGCGGAGGCACCCTCGAGGTTGGCGGTAATTTTACCGTCGCCGCTATAACCGGTGGCAATGCCGCGGTTAAATTTAATGGTACAGGCACGCAAACAGTCACCACTACAAGCGGTATATGGCCTGGCGGTACAATAACCGTTAATAAAGCGAGCGGTAAAGTTTCGCAAACCACTGCGGTGAGTTTAGCAACTGCGAGCCAAGATCTTACAATCATCAACGGCGAGTGGGATATGAACACCTACGCGCTCACCGTGAGTAATGCGAGTGGCGTCGATAACGTGATCACCGTGGGTGATGGCGCGGGCGCTGCAAGTTCTGCGATTTTAAGACAGGGTTGCGCGACGCTAACGACCGAAGTGGCACCGACTGTGAACGGGACTGACGGCGTGATTATCGGTGGCTCTGCAACTCCAGGTATTGCAATTGCTGATATGACGGTCGCCGAAGGTAATGCTGCGACGACAGCGATGAACTTCGTTGTGACTTTCGATGCACCTAAATGTTCAGCTACGACAATCACGTATGCGACTTCAAATGGCACAGCGGCATCAGCTAGCGATTACACAGCGGCCAGTGGCACATTCACTATGGCTTCGGGCGCATTGACCGGTACAATTGCGGTGGATGCGACTGGTGATACGACTCCAGAAGGTAACGAAACTTTAGTTGTAACATTGTCTGCACCATCAGCGGGTACTCTTAACGATGCAACCGCTACAGGTACGATTAACAACGACGATATCAGTGGCAACGTTTGGACAGGTGGCCACGCGACACTTTTCGATTGGTCGCAAGGTACAAATTGGGCTGATGGTTCGGCACCAGCTGTTGGAGAAGTGGCGTACTTCGTACCGGGTGGTTGTTCAGGTGCTGTGAAAGGCGCTGGCACGACTTGCGATGCGACGATAAGCGCAAACACAACAGTCGCAGGCATATTGAGTGGCACGGGCTATACAGGCACAATCACGCAAGCGGCAGCACAAACACTCACTGTAAATGGCGATTTTATATTTCAAGGTGCTACATTTGTTGGCGGTAACTCGCAAATTCAAGTTCAAGATTTAGAGATTTCAGGGGGTGCATTTACCTCAACAAGCGGCACTTTATTAATTGCATCAACACCGGTTTCAACAAAAGGCTTTTTGATGACGGGTGGTACGTTCACCCACAACAGCGGTTTGGTAAAAGGTACTACGACTGAGTGGACATTTGATGTGAGTAGTTCGATCGATCTCTATAATTTCGAAGAGGCGTCTGCCTGTGGTTCAAGTTCAACTCATATCTACTTAGGTGCAAGTGATATTTATCGAGTGAATGGCACCTTCACAAAAACTAGCGGTTGTGGTTTTAGGCCGGCTTCGGCGACTCTCGAATTTTACGGGGATGTCGTGCTTTCTGGTGGCACGGCAGAAACGACAGATGCGTTAATGAAATTCGTGGGTACCGGTGTACAAACATACAATTCAACCGCTGGCCTTATGGGGAGTGTAGAAGTTGCTAAAACCGGTGGATCACTTTCTACGACAGGTGCTTTTAGTCTTGTTGACAATCTCACATGGACTTCGGGCACCATAAACTGGGGCGCATCCACCGTTAATATTAGTTACGGAACATACGGTGGCGGCAACAGTTCAACCGTCAATGTCGGTAGCAATGTCTTGCCCAATTTAACTTATATTGGAGACTTGGGTGGTACGATCACCTTCACCAATACAGTTGCGGTGAGCGGCGCCGTTAATCTTTCAAATACAGCGAATTCATCTCTAAAAATGTTTGGCGGTACTTTGCAAGTTGGTGGAAATTTGACACTCGCGAATGGCAGTACTGGCACCATCAACCATGCGGCCAATTCGGCGATATTTGAAATCAATGGTACGGGTGCACAAACCATCACAAGCGATGCCAATACAAATGTACCAAATATTCTTATCAACAAAGCTTCTGGGATTGCCACACTCGTGGGCACCGTCAACATAGGCAAAGATTTTACGGTACAATCTGCCGCAGCAACACTCAACGCGGGCACATCTCTTGTGAAGTTTATTCTTACAAGTGCAGCGACCATAACTTCAAATGGGGCGTCTTTTTATGATGTGAGTGATGTTAAATCAAACGCCACAGGTACACTCACGTTGGTTGACAATATGACCGTCAATAATGATTTTATATTTAATAGTTCTGCTGCTGCGAATATAAATAGCAATTCAGTTAAAGTAAAAGGCAACGTTACAACGACAGGGGCAACGATTGCCGGCTCTGCAAATCTCGAATTTACTGGGACTGGCACACAAACATGGACTCGCGCAACGACCGGCAATTTCCCGTCAACTGGGGCGGCGTACGTAAATAAAACTGCAGGCAAAGTTGTTCTTGGTTCAGCCATAACGTTGAATGGCGCCAGCCAAGATCTTTCGATTCTCAATGGCGAGCTCGATATGAACACCTACGCCCTCACCGTAAGTAACTCAAGCGGTGTTGATAACGTTCTCACCGTGGGTGATGGCGCGGGTGCTGCAAGCTCAGCGATCTTGCGTCAAGGTTGCGCGACGTTGACGACTGAGACTACGACGACTAACGCGACTGACGGCGTGATTATAGCCAGCTCGGCCAACCCGGGTATTACGATTGCTGATGTGGCAGTGGCCGAAGGTAATGCTGCGACGACAGCGATGAATTTTGTTGTGACTTTCGATGCACCTAAATGTTCGGCAACGACTATTACGTACGCAACTTCAAATGGCACAGCGGCATCAGGTAGCGATTACACGGCGGCCAGTGGAACATTCACCATGGCTTCGGGCGCATTGACCGGTACGATTGCGGTGGATGCAACTGGCGAAACGACTACAGAAGGTAACGAAACTTTTATTGTGACATTGTCGGCGCCATCAGCGGGTACTTTAAACGATGCGACCGCTACAGGTACGATTAATAACGACGATATCACTGGCAATGTTTGGACGGGTGCCACGAATAGCAGTTGGAACACAAATTCAAACTGGGCTGACGGTACCAAACCGACTTCTGGTGAAATTGCTTATTTTGTACCCGGCGCTTGTGCGGGTGCTGCTTGTAATGTGACTGTCGATGCTGCGCAAAGTGTGGCTGGTATCTTTATGGGCGCTGGCTTTTCGGGTACGATCACCCAAAGTAACGGCCAAGATCTCACTATAGCCGCGAGCGGATGGCTGCTCGACGGCGGTACATTTACCGGTGGTGATAATACAAGTAACGTGACATTGACGGGGCCATTCACGCAGACGGCGGGCACATTTACGGCGATGGCGGGCAATATTTCGGCGGCCGCAAACTACACGGTTTCTGGCGGAGTTTACACTCACAATAACTCAACACTAAAAGTTAATAGTACTACCAATAGTACTATAGCCACCGGTGCCGCCAATTTATATAACGTTGAATTCATAAAAAATACTGCGGGTTCAAACCTGACCATTACAGTGACTGGCACGATGAATGTTTTAGGATCATTAATAATCAACAAGTCAGGTGCGAATGCGCAGATTCTCGCAGGCGGTAACGTCGATGTTTCTGGCGATTTAACAGTCACAAGCTCGAACAATTCGGATTCAGGTACGGCGACTATTCGTCTGGTGGGTGGTAATAACCAAACCATCACAGGTACGTCCGGCGCTGATCTGCCAAGTTTGACGATAAATAAAACTGCTAACACGGCGACGTTTGTGGGCGTTATTGATATCGAGAAGAATTTAACATACACGGCCGGGCTTACGAGTTTTGGCACGAGCACGGTTCGATTTGTACACAGCACGAGTGGCGCGATCGACACATCAACAATGAATCTCAAGAATGTGGAGTTTGTTAAAGCGACGTCGGGAAATGTCACTCTTGCAGTCACCGGCACGATGAATATTTTAGGCTCATTGATCATTAATAAAACGAACACGAACGGGCAAATACTCACCGGCGGTAATATTGACGTGGCCGGTGATCTCACGGTGACAAGTTCAAGTGGTGTGGATGCGGCGACAGCCACGATTCGTCTGGTGGGTGGTAATAATCAAACCATCACAGGTACGTCAGGGGCGTCGATCCCGAGCCTGACAATTAATAAATCTGGCAACACGGCGACGTTTGCAGGCACTCTTGATATAGAAAGTCATTTAACTCATACAGCGGGAGCGACGAGTTTTGGTACGAGCACGGTGCGCTTCGTGCGGGGCTTAGCTTCAAATATCAGCACTTCGACAATGAACCTCTACGATGTGGAGTTTATAAAAAACACGACGGCCGGCAGTCTCAATATCGCGGTGACGGGCACAATGAATATTCTCGGTTCATTGACGATTAATAAAACAGGTGGGAACGTCCAAGCCATTAACACAGGCACGTTAGCTGTGAGCGGCAACATTACGCAGACAAGTGGCAGTAGCGGCACTGCGGCCATCACACTGAATGGTACGGGTACACAAACTGTCACGCACACAGCCGGTACGCTGCCGCAAGGCACGTGGACAGTGAACAAAGCGAGCGGCAAAGTTTCGCAAGCGACTGCAGCCAGTCTTGATGGTGTTTCGCAAGATCTGACCATTCAAAATGGCGAGTGGGATATGAATGGCTACGCGCTCACGGTGAGTAACGCGAGTGGCGTCGATAACGTGATCACCGTGGGTGATGGCGCGGGTGCTGCAAGTTCAGCGATGTTGCGTCAAGGTTGCGCGACGTTGACGACTGAAGTCGCACCGACTGTGAACGCGACTGACGGTGTAATTATCAGCAGTACGGCATCACCTAATATCACGATTGCCGATGTGACAGTGAACGAAGGTAACGCCTCGACTACGGCTATGAATTTCGTTGTGACATTTAGCCAGATGAGATGTTCAGCCACCACAATAACCTTTGCCACGACCGCCGGCTTTGCCACTGCGGGCAGTGACTATACAGCCTCGAGTGGCACATTCACTATGGCTTCAGGCGCAGTGACGGGCACAATTGCGGTCGATGCGACTGGCGACACGACTCCAGAGGGTCATGAAACTTTTTATGTCGATTTATCGGCTCCATCAGCTGGTACTCTCACAGACGCGCAAGGCTTGGGCACAATCACCAATGATGACACCACCGGCAATGTATGGACAGGCGCCACTAACAACAATTGGTCAAATAACGGTAACTGGCAAGATGGTTCAAAACCAACTTCAGCTGAAACGGCTTACTTCGTGCCGGGCGCTTGTACAGCAGCTGCATGTAACGTCACCGTCGATGCTTCGCAAACTGTTGTCGCGGTTTACATAGGCGCAGGTTACCCAGGCACAATCACGCAAGCGGCGAGTCAGACATTAACCTTAGGGTCGTCAACTACCGGATGGCGCCAAGAAGCCGGCACATTTACTGGTGGCAACTCGGCCATTACAATCTCGGGTGGTCAAGACCCCATGCTCAATCTTTTGGGTGGAACATTTACCTCGACTTCAGGCACACTCACTTTAAACAATACTGCTAACGTAGCATCTACTGCATTTAACATCGCCAGTGGCGCGACCTTCAATCACAATAGCGGCACATTAAAATTTGATTACAACACGGCAGCTTCTTACACGATGACCATTGACGTCGCGACGTCACTCACCCTCAATCATTTGTATTATACAAATTCAGATGCTGTAGGCAGCCCACTTTGGACAATCGCCAGTGGCGATACCCTCACTGTGAATGGTGATTTTACAATGGCACGTACTGGTAGCGGTACATCGGTCTATGCTTTTGGTGGCACTATGAATTTGAAAGGCAATGCGATTGCCGGCACAAATGCCAATGGCGGTGATACAAACTTAATATTCAATGGCAATTCAGCACAAACCTATACGGGTTGTACAACTTGTTACTTGCCAAAAGTAACGGTGAATACGACCGGTACAGTGGCATCAG
>JAYUVI010000347.1:0-5398 GCA_043754135.1 Bdellovibrionales bacterium
CCACGGTGAAAATAAAAATTTGAATCCTCGGCAATTAAAATTAGATTTTTTAAATAAGAACTTACGTTTGACAACCGAACGTAGTTTTTATTTTTCTCGCACAATGAGACTCCATAATTCTTAGTCACAATGCAACCGCGAATAGCAGCGGCGTTGGGGGTTGTAATCAAAACCCAAGCCGCATAGCCGGCGACCACAACCACAACTAAGCTGAATATTTTAAGTGTGCGGGAAATTAATCTCATAGGTTTTAGAGTATGCCGTTATTCTTCATCCAGTTCACGCTCGACAGTATGGCGTCTGCAGCGGGTCGTGTTTTCAATCCCAACTCACGTTTGGCTTTTGCGTTGTCAAACCAATGGTACAAAATCGAAGCCCAGGCGTTCTCGGTGTTGATAGGGCCTTTGCGACCATTTTTCTCAAGCCAGTCACCTACTTTACCAATTCCCAACACCACCGCATTAGGTAGGTAAATTTTTGGTGCAGAGACGCCCGCGGCATTGGCAATCGTCATGAAAAGTTCTTTGATCGTAATATTTTCACCGCAAAGAATGTAACGTTCGCCAGAGCGACCGACCTCCCATGCGCGATAGAGAGCGTCGACTGCGTCGTCGATGTGTATAATGTTGACTCCACCCGACGTGTAAAACGGGAATTTACCGCGCGCCACTTTTACCTGGGTATTGCGGCTGCCTTTTTTCGCATCGCCTGGACCATAAATAG
Organism: Bdellovibrionales bacterium; assembly: GCA_043754135.1. Taxonomy (GTDB): domain Bacteria; phylum Bdellovibrionota; class Bdellovibrionia; order Bdellovibrionales; family UBA1609; genus RBG-16-40-8. Next base: position 724 of record JAYUVI010000347.1, read on the forward strand.
TGGAAGGGTTTAACATGACCGCATCGATTTGCCCGGCCTGAACTGCCGCCCGCACTAATTTTTCGGCCTCGTGCTTGGTTTCGAAATAACCTAGGTCAAGATGATGAATATTGTAAGCGGACTCTTCGTTGAGTGGCTTTTGACCATCGAAACTCGCGCCCACCGCCACCACTGAACTCATGTGCACTAAGCGTTGGCACTTTGATTTCGCACAAGCTTCAATGACGTTCTGTGTGCCTACGACATTCGTCTTAACCATATCTTGTCGTGCGGCGCGCGAATAACCGACGACGCCCGCCAAGTGAAAGATCGAGTGTATGTTTTCTGTGGCCTTTAAAAGACTGGCATAATCGCTTACATCACCGCGAACAATTTCGAGCTTGCTTGTATCATATTCGAATTCTGCGCGACCCGTGCGCGAAAGCACGCGAACATCATGACCTCGGTCCAGTAATTTCTTGGTTACCCAAGTGCCCACAAAACCCGAAGCACCGGTCACGAGTATCTTCATGTCTTGACTCCAATTAAGTGAAATTAAATACTGTAGATGAACGGAGTTTATAATGGGAAACATTGACGTACTCAAGAAACTGTATCTTTTTAAAGACCTTTCAGCTCATGAGCTCGAGGTGATTAGCGGCGCGGCTGAAACCGTGAAGTACACATCTGGAGATGAAGTTTTTTCACAAGGTGATCCGGCAAAAGGGTTGTTTATTATTCAAGTGGGCACTGTGAAGGTCCATCAAAACGCTGATGGCGAGAATGTGGAGATCACCCGTGTAGGTGTGGGCTCACATTTTGGTGAAATGTCATTTCTTGACGGCGAGCCACGTTCGGCATCGGCGACTGTACTAGAGCCGACAGAAATCATGGTTGTCGATTACGACAAATTAAGTGACATCATGATCAAAAACCCGGGGATTGCCGTGCACTTTTACCGACAATTCTCGCGATTTCTCTGCGGTCGATTGAGAATCACAACGAAGGATCTCAGCTTCTCTCGCAGTAAGATTCTCTCGCACTTTTAATTTAAATTTAGACTGAGCCACCAGAGATGGTGGCTACGAGCTTATTCGCGGATGATCGTGATCTTTTTCATCACGACAGGAGTCTTAGGTCTGTCATCTGCACGATTCGTGGGTGTTGCACCAATGGCGGTTACGATATCCATGCCTTCAACGACTTCGCCGAAAACAGAATGTCTGTTATCCAGATGAGGCGTAGGGCCAAGAGTAATAAAAAATTGGCTGCCATTCGTACCGGGGCCCGCATTGGCCATTGAAAGAATACCCGCTTTGGTATGGCGTAAGTCAGGGTGAAATTCGTCCTCAAATGTGTAACCCGGGCCACCCATGCCGGTACCTGTTGGGTCTCCACCTTGAAGCATAAAGCCTTTGATAATGCGATGAAAAATCAAATTATCATAATATGGTTTTTTCACATGATCTTTGGTTTTAGGGTCGACCCACTCCTTCGTCCCCTCAGCTAAACCCACAAAGTTAGACACAGTTTTTGGCGCTTGGCCGTGAAAAAGACGAACTTTAAATTTGCCCATGCTGGTTTCGAATAATGCAAACATTTTTGTAAACCTCTTTTTAGTTTCGGGAGTGGGTGTAGCGGTTGATTTTGTTGTGGGAGTCGTCGACTTAGCTGCTGGCGTGACGGGCTTAACTGCGGGAGTTGCCGGCGTTGCGGCTTTATCAGCGGGAGCGGCAGGTTTTGCAGCTGGTGCAGTTGCCGCTGGAGTTGTTGCGGGCGCAGCAGGGGTAGACGCTGCCGGTGGAGTCACCGGAACAACTGGTGTTGCTGCTGCGGGAGTAGTAGCGGCCGCCGGTTTTGCATCATCGGCAAAAACGTTAAAACGAAAAACGGCAAAGGCGAGAAAGTAAACGAGAAAGAAAAGACCGATCTGCTTAATACGAGAATTCATATTCGACCCCTTGCAAAAATTTACGCTGATAGAGGCTATTTCCCTCGTTTGCAGGGGTCAAGAGCTTTCAAAATCTCACAGCGCAGTAGAACTGAACTAAGTGAGGCGCGTAGAATGTTCAGTGCCGTGCAACGGCTTACGGTGCTTAATTTCATCTTCAGCGCGTAATCACTGAGAAAGGTATCTTCGCCCCACTATTCGACAAGCGGGCCCCATTTAGGTTTACCGTAAAATTTATTGTCATAGGTAATCTGGCGTTCGTTACTAGCGTCGGTATTCACCAAAAATAGTTGCTTAGCGCCGGTGCGATCACTGACAAAAAGAACTTGGCGACCATCGGGTGAAAAAGCGGGGTCTTCATTATTAGCCCACTTGCCATTGGTTTTTCTTGCTGAAGTCAGGCGCTGAATGTCGCTACCATCTAAGTTCATTATAAAAATATCGAAATTATTTTTTTGTTTATCAAACCCGGCGAACGCTAATTTTTTGCCGTCAGGTGACCATGTCGGTGTTGAGTTGTAATCCCCAAGTGAAATGCGCATGCTGGCCTTGCCACCGGTAATCGGCATTGTATAGACCATTGGTTTGCCACCACGGTCAGACGAAAATGCGAGTGTTTTACCATCGGGCGATACTGCGGGTTCGACATTCATAGCAGAGCCAGGCCCCTGCGTGAGGGGAGTAATCGACTTGCCATCTAAAGACATTTTGTAAATATCAGCAGTACGCGCACGACCGCCCGAATGAAGCGACAGTGTGACGAGCATGTTTTTACCATCGTTTAGAAATTCAGCCCCTGAGTTTAGACCATCACGATACGAGATCAACCAACGTTTGCGCGTGTTGACTTCATAGAGAAACATATCGGGATTACGTTTAGCCGGGCCACGACCAACTTTACGTTTAACCAGTGCTGTATAGGCGATGTGCTGACCATCTTTCGACCATGCCGGTGAAAGCGTAATTGTTTTATGATCTGTAATCTGCTGGGCGTTGCGACCATCCCAGTCGGCGATATAAACTTCTCGGTTCGTCTGTGGGCCGCCATCAATAGTCACCACAATTTGTGATTTAAAAAAGCTCGTTTTGCCTGTGACCGCTTTCATAAAATCATTAGCAAAAGTATGCGCCATTTTGCGCACGCCATTCAGCGGGCCGGCGTATTTCTTGCCGACGAGCAATTGGCCTTGCGGAACGTAGAACGCATAAACTTCTAATGTGATCTCGTTGCCAATCACTTGGTAACCAGCGCGAATCAGAAATTCTGTTTCAATGGTCTTCCATTTCTTAAAATCAAAACCGCCAGGGTCCACACCTACTGGGCGAAGGCCGATGGAATTTGTGTCTTCAAGAAAAGATTCCGGGTTTTGCAAATTGAACAGACCGGTTGAGTCGAGATCATTTTTAGTCACGCTGAATAGCTCGAGGCCGGCCGTGTTGGCGGCACTGCCACCAGCCACACCCAATTTCTGAAAAAGTGGCAAGGCCATATTACTTTTGCGAAATTTGGCGCTACCGATGTCGATATAAATTTTGGATTGCGACTGCGCTGTCGAAATACCGAAAGTCGAAGCTAAAATAAAGCCGAAAACCAGTAGACCCGATAATTTTTTTAATTTCATTTACCCCTCACTCAAATGGAAAACGTATTAACAGCAAAGCCTCGCGCACTTCAGCTGGTGGTGCGGTCAATAATGGAGCCGACCTTTGTACGGCCGCTACACAACTCGCATCGAAAACAGTATTACCCGAAGGCGTATGAATTTCGTTTTTTACCACCACGCCGCGGCCATCGATACTCACCACAACAACGGCTTTTAGGTTAGCATCGCTTAACCACTGCGGCAACTCCCAGTGGTCGCGCACCGTCGATGTTAAATTCTCTAAATATTCATTTACCCGCAAACGCGACATGCCTTGAAAATTATTGCCTGACGAAATGATTTGGCCCTTGTAAAGCGGCGGCTTTACTTTTTCAGCTGCATTCGCCTTACGTTGCTCGTCGGCCACTTGCTGCTTGAGTTTTTCAATGGCACTCATGGCTTTCATTTTTTCTATCGCTTTTTGTTGTACGTCTTTTTGTGTCTGTTTCATGATTTTTACAGGTTCAGGTTTTTTGGGCGACTCTACAGAAGCAGGTTCAGCCTGTGGGGTCGGTAAATCCACAGTTTTATCTGGCAGCGCCACGACATCGACTCGGATTGATTGCGAGAGAATTAAATTTTCTTCAGATGAAAAGATATTTTTTATACCAATAAACAACAAGAGCGAAGCATGCACGGCTAAAGAAACAAGCACAAAGTTCTTGAAGTGTTTATCATCAAGAGAGCTTTCAGCTGAAACGAGTAATGGCGCGTTCACGGTGATGATTTCGGTAAAGTCACAAGGCTGATATTAAAAATACCGGCCGCTCGCGCCTCGGCGAGGGCTTCAGCCACGTGACCGTAGTTAGTATTTTTGTCGGCTTGAATGTAAATTTGTTTGTTTTTTCTAGAGGCAAATATCGCAGTCAGTTTTTTGCGCAAATCATTTATGGGCACGCGCGCTTCGCCTAAACTAATTCGACCATTTTCAGCAATCGATAAAATAAAGGGTTCACCTTCAGTTGCAATCCCACTCGCGGCAGTTTCTGGCAAATTGATTTCGAGGCCTTGCTGCATAAGGGGCGCCGTCACCATAAAAATTATTTTACACACTACGCGCCCCAACATTTACCGACAACTAGTTGATGGACCCGCATTATCC
>JAYUVI010000348.1:0-3004 GCA_043754135.1 Bdellovibrionales bacterium
AATGGCGGCATTCCAAACACTGCTGGGCATTACGGCGGTGAAAACGCCCGCAACTATGCGGAAAATACAGTCAGGGTATTCAACCGGATAAGCAATTAATATCAAATTAATTTTCACCGTGGCGCCGTACCATACCTCCTCGAAACTGATGCCCTCGAATTTGGCCGCACTCCCGTTGAATGACCCGCTAGTGATTTGTCGTTACAAAAAAATGCTGGATTGGGTTTTGCCAAAATTGTCGAGCTTAGATCTTGTATCGTTTCAAGTCGGTAACGAGATTGACTTTCACGCTGACTCTTACAATGTGAATTTCTGGAGCGAATATTGGGATTTTTATGCGGCTATCAAAACGTATCTGGCCACCGCACATCCCACCCTCAAAACTTCAGTCATTGGCTCTCTCAAAGGCGCTATCGGCCGGACATCTCACCCGCTCGCTCAAGGTGGTTTGCAGCAACTGTGGGCCCTCGCCGATCGCGTGATCGTCACGTACTATCCGATCGACGCGAATTTTGCAGTGGAAAACACTTCGCTTATAGACCAAGACATCAGCGCTTTAGTCGCACTTTACCCTAATAAACCCATAATACTTTCAGAGTTTGGCTACCAATCAGGTTCAGTGTGTTCGGCCAGTTCTGAAGCGCAACAAGCTAATGCCGTTCAGCAGCTTTTTTCGACATGGGATAAATTCGCAAATAAAATTCAAGCCATTATGTTTTTGCGCCTAAACGATCTGACCGCGACACCTGTACCCAACTGCACCGGCAACAACCGTTTTCAAGAATACTTAGAAACTCTTGGTTTGCGCCAACATAACGGGGCATTAAAGGCCGGCTGGCAACAATTGCTCAGCGAAGCACAAAAGCGCGGTTGGTAACCCCATAGCCCAAAAATGGCCTCACTTCTACACAACTACACCTGGACGATATACACCCGATTTGCTATAGAATCGGGCTGAAAATTATCTATAAAATCGTCTCGTCAAACAGGAGTGCCTCGCATGTCGAAAGAAACCACATTTAGCATTATCAAACCTAACGCCGTTAAAAAAAATGCCATCGGCCCTATCATTGCCAAATTTGAAGAAAATGGATTGAAAGTTTCAGCAGCGAAACTCAGTGTAATAACCAAATCACTCTGCGAAAAATTTTATGAAGAACATAAAGCTCGCCCTTTCTTTGGCGAACTCGTGACCTTCATGACTTCAGGCCCGGTTTTGTTAATGGCTCTTACTGGTGAAAACGCAGTGATGCGCAATCGCGAAATCATGGGCGCCACTGACCCTAAGAAAGCAGCCCCTGGTACAATTCGCGCGCTTTTTGGCGACAACGTCGGCGAAAATGCTGTTCACGGTAGCGATAGCGCCGCTAGCGCTGAGCGTGAATTGGCTCTGTTCTTCGCGCCGAATGAATTTGTTAATAAATAGTTTTTAGTAGCCTCGCGGTGAAAGCCCCGTGACTCCATAGGAATTGAAATGGCTTTTATCGTCGGCGATGAAATTGAAATCACCATAGACCGTTTGTCTTATGACGGCGGTCGTGGTGTCGGTCGCCACGAAGGTTTTGTATTCTTCGTACCTCAGACGGCACCTCAAGAAAAAGTCTTAGTTAAAATCACCCAGCTCAAAAAAAACTTTGGTGAAGCCGAGGTCGTAGAAATTCTTGAAAAATCGCCAGCACGTCGCGAGCCACCTTGTGCGATCGCGAATCAGTGTGGTGGCTGCGTATGGCAACATATTGAGTACTCTGAACAGTTGAAACAAAAACACGGCATTTTGGTGCACCAATTAAAATCACTTTTGCCGAAAGATTTTCTCGTACCACCTGTGGTGGCGTCACCCAACGAAATTCGTTACCGCAATCGTGTGCAAGTTCACTACGACCTTAATTCTTCAGTTTTTGGTTTTTTCGCTAAAGGCACTAATAACGTCATCCCCACTCACGACTGCTTGATCGCGGAAGAGCATCTTTTCGCTAGTTTAGAAACAGACACAGATTTTAAGCAAACTATAGAAAAGGTGAAGAAAACTCATCGCCCTTCAGCGCAAAGAAAATCTCTACAAGATCTGACCCACCTGACTAAAATTGAAATCGACACTGTCAAAAATGAGGGTCTCAATGCCGAGAGCCAAGAGACTGACAATCGTCGCATTTTTCGTCCGCTAGCACTGACCGATAGTGAATTTTCACAAGTGAATACTTCGGTAAATGAATTGTTACGCCAAAATGTTGTTGGGCAGTTGCAAGCCGCGCATAATGTTGAACACGTTTATGACCTTTACTGTGGTTCTGGCAACCTGAGCTTCCCCATAATAGAACAAATGCATGGCCTACATTTTCACGGCATTGAATTAAATCCTCAAGCGATTGAACGCGCGCAAAATCGCTTGCAAACTGTTTCAACAAAAAACCAAGTCGAGTTTCACGCAAGCGCAGTGCATAGATATTTGAAGCATCTTCAAAAATTGGAGCCGCGATCTGCAATGATTGTGGACCCGCCACGAGCGGGCTTAGAAGACGGTGTAAATGAACATATTTTACGTTTGCGCCCGCACCTGTTGATTTACGTTTCATGTTCACTCCCCACATTGGCGCGCGATTTAAAAAAATTGAGCTCTTATCGTCTGCAGTCTGTTCAGGGCTTTGATATGTTCCCGCAAACTGAATACCTTGAAACCGTAGTGACTCTCTGTTAACTTTTTAAGAAGCGGCCTTCGCTTAAACAAGAAAGTTTTTATATGTCATACATATTATCTCGTTTAGTTGTAGCTTGCGCTCTCATACTCGCGGCGACCGGTTGCGGCCTTTTTCAAAAAAGTGGTGATGACAAAAATAAAATGAAAGCTCAGTTGCATCTCGAACTGGGCACTACGCACTTTATGCGCGGTAATTACCCTTTAGCTCTGCAAGAACTGAGTTCAGCCGCACGACTCGACCCCGAAAACGCCATTATTCAAAACAATTTGGGGTTAGCCTACATGGTGCGTGAAAAATACGATGATGCG
>JAYUVI010000349.1:0-4712 GCA_043754135.1 Bdellovibrionales bacterium
AAAATCTACAGGATTCTTACAAAGACTATACACAAATGTCAGAGTGTCAGGTTGCCAACCCGCCTGCAACCTGCACAAGCCTAGATGAATATTTAAAAATGCGAAGTCGCACTTTGGGTAACTCCGACGACTGCACCATTGCTAAAAAGGAATTTTCAGACGCCGACAGCAAATTCGGCGGTAGCGATCAAGATTATGAAACGGCGATTTCGTGTGAAACTTGCAGAGGTCGCAAGAAATCCCCCGGCTACTGCCAAATACCAGATCGCGCAGACGCTCGCGCCCGCTATGACTACATGAGTACTCTCACTCGCGAACAAGATGTCAGTCGACGTACCACTAAAGAAGCAAAAGCGCGCATTGCCTCGTGTCCCTTACTCGCGGGCGAAAAGGCCGAAGCGTTAAAAGAAGAAATCGATAAATTAAAAGAGCGCGAAGAAAAGCAACAAAAAGAAATTGATGAGCTCAACCAAGAAATGATCGAATCCCAAGCGAAGATGGAAGAATCTAAAACCGCTTTAAGCGATGAACAAGAAGAGGCCTCTAAAGAACAGACAGAGCGTTTACGCAAAATGAAAGATGGCAATTCGGAGCGAATAAAAAACATCGACAGAAATTACGATAGTCTCTCGCAAAAAATAAGCGAATCTATTGCAGGGGCGCAACAAATAGAATTTCAACGCAACAATAGCTACCGCACAATGCAGGACGAGTGTCGAATTGAAGCGCGCAAGCGCGTACTCGATTACCTACAGCAGCGTCGTGCGAAACTGAACGCCAACCAGTTGAAAACAAATTCGATGGGCGAGCTATTTAAAATTACTGGCCGCTCCACTGAACAAAAAAGCCAGGCTAGGGCTCTTGAATATTACAGTGAATGTATTGCAGTAAATAATAATCGCAAGGGCAGCATTGATGAAGACTACACAAAACGTATTCAATCCATGAACGGCAGTGTGTCGAGCTTGAGACAAGCCCAGACAAAACTCATACAAGACGACCCCACATTGACACAAAGACAGAAAGACGAACTCAACGAAATTTACAGCGAATATCAGAAGCGCGTACAAAAAGCCCAAACCGCCTACACCAATTTACAACAAAAACAAGGGCAGCTCCTGCAAGAAAAACAAAAGCAACTCAGCCAAGCGCAAATGAATCTCGATGAAACCAAAGATTTAAGCGCGGATCGCATCAGTGTCGCAAAACTCGCTGATGCAGCAGACAGCGGCAGTTTCACCGATAAAGACAAAAACGACGAGTTCAGCAGTAACTTTACGAAAGTGAAGCAAGCCTCCCGCGCGGCCTATGTGTCGTGCTGTAATAGTCCCAAGGGCGGAGCCGAAAGAACTGATGACCCCAAATGCCCAAAAATGATGGAGGCCATCTGTAAAACTGCGACCACAAGCGATGATGAGGATTGCACGAATAAAGGCCTGATGCTGATCAATAGTATGAAACGGAACAAGTCTAAGTAACCTAACGCGAGTCACTCGACAGCTAGACAAAATAGGTCTACCCTATGGGGTCTATGCTCAAAAAAATAATCGCCCTTGCTTTAGGTCTCGTGTTCGTCGGCATTGCCGGGGTTGTGGCCTTGGTGACGTCGCTCCACTCTGAACTGCCCAACATTATCACCGTTGCAGACTACTCGCCACTGCTGGTGTCTGAAGTTTTCGATCGTAATGGTACGAAGATCGGCGAGTTTTCAGGGGAAAAACGTATTCTGGTGCCGTTTAAAGAAATCCCTCGCATTGTGATCGACGCTTTTGTCTCGGCCGAAGATTCGACTTTTTTCCAGCATAGCGGCATTAACTACGTTGCTATTATGCGCGCTATGCTCGCCAATTTAAAAGCGGGCGAAAAAGTCCAAGGGGCTTCGACCATCACCCAACAGGTCGCTCGATCGCTGCTACTTCTTTCGAACGAAAAAACTTACACTCGTAAAATTAAAGAAATACTACTCGCTTACAAAATGGAGAGTCATTTAAGCAAAGAAGACATTTTATATTTGTATTTGAATCAGATTTTTCTTGGGCAAAATGCCTATGGCGTCGCTGTCGCCAGCGATTTGTATTTCGGTAAACCGCTTAAAGAAATCACTTTACCCGAAGCCGCGATTTTAGCTGCGCTCCCGAAAGCACCATCGGACCTGAGCCCCATTCGCCACCCGCAACGCGCGAAAGAGCGCCAGCATTACGTGCTGAAACGCTTAGTTGAAGAAAAAATTATCAGCAATGAAGAAGCTGAGAAGGCTTTCGCGACACCAATTAAAATCTACATGAAGTCTAATTATTGGGAGCTCGCGCCCCATTACCTGATCGCCGTTCGCCAAATGCTTTACGCAAAATTGGGCGAAGATGCCGTAACCAACCATGGACTGCGCATTTACACGAGCCTTGATCTGCCGAAGCAGCTAGAAGCCCAAAAACAAGTGCAAGTGGGTTTACGTGAGCTCGATAAGCGCCAAGGTTTTCGCGGCGCTCTTGAAAACACCGAAGACGTAAACGCGATCGCCGAAATTTTGCGCGAAGTACGCGACAATTACTTAGATAAGCAAACGCCTTATAAAATTATGGCTCCAGATGGGACTTTCCCCGTCTACCCTCAGCTTAATTTAACCGGTTTCGTACGGCAGGAGAAAAACGACACGTCGTCGCCCACACGTCTGGCCAATTTAGCGGATTATTTAAAAACCGGCGAAATTGTAAAAGCGGTGGTCACGAAAGTCGATGATGAGTGGGGCGTGACCTATGTCCGTTACGCTGAATCTGTCGGGTTGATAGATGTGGAATCAATGAAGTGGGCGCGCAAACCTGACCCGAATGTCGACTCACGCTGGGCCGAAGAGATCAAAACGCCGAGTAAAGTTTTGAAAAAGGGCGACGTCATTCAAGTTAAAATCGTGAATAGCGAATTCAACTCGACTCGCATTCAAGAAAAACTTCGCGAATTAAAACAGAAAGCCGGCAAGAAGAAATTCGAACTGCCCGCTACACTGCCTAATTTTAAAGACTACACTCAGCTCGAGCTCGAACAAGAACCTGTTGCCGAAGCCGCGCTGCTTGCCTTTGACCAAAAAAACGGCGACGTCATCTCGATGGTGGGTGGTTACAATTTTACCAATTCGCAATTGAACCGCGCCCTGCAAGCGTCGCGACAAACGGGTTCATCTTTTAAGACGATCGTCTACACGGCGGCGCTTGATAAGGGGTATACGCCGGCTACTCCGATTCTAGATGCCCCGATTGTGTATGAAGAAGAGCAAGAAGCGATGGGTAATGACACTGCCAGCGAAACTGTCACTAAGAAATGGAAGCCTGCTAACCACTCCACTCGATTTGCTGGTGATATTTTATTTCGCAACGCTTTGATTCAGTCGCTCAACGTGCCGGCGGTGAAGGTCGTTGAGAAAGTCGGTGTCGATCTCGCCGCTGATTATGCTCGTCGCATGGGCATTTTTAGCCCGCTCAATATGGATCTCACTCTTGCTCTCGGTTCAAGCTCAGTGACGTTGTACGAAATGACGAAAATGTTTTCGCAAATCGGGCGTCTCGGCAAACGTATCAAGCCCGTCATTGTGCATAAAGTTGAGGATAAAAACGGCAAGCAGATTCTCGACACCGTTTATTTGGATGAGCGGTTTGCTACACAGGAGCGACCTTACGAAGAAGATTTTGAAAACCGTCGCACCAATTATCTCTCCTACAAAGCTGCTGTCGATGCCGGTCAGCCGTACGTGCCGAGTAATTTGGCTACCCCCGCAGGGCAAGAACCGAGTGGTGATGCAGCCAAAGAAAAATCTGCGTCGGATTCGAGATTCCCGAAACGTAACCCCGAGAAAGAGCCGCCACTTTTTTTTAAAGACGCCGATCAGTTAATTAAACCCGAAACCGCCTATGTGATGACGACACTCTTACAAGGCGTGGTGACTGAAGAACACGGCACCGGAGCCCGCGCGCGCTCTTTGGGACGACCCGTGGCTGGCAAAACTGGCACGACTAACCAATATTATGATGCCTGGTTTATGGGGTTTACTAGTGATATCGCGGCTGGTGTGTGGGTCGGTTTCGATCAAGAAAAAACTCTCGGCAAGGGTGAAGTTGGCGGTCGCGCCGCTCTGCCAATTTGGACTGAGTACATGAAATTTGCCCACGAAGGCATACCGGCACATAACTTCAATGTGCCTGAAAACATCGTTTACTCTAGTATCGACAACGAAACTGGTAAACTCTCGTCGTCATCGTCTAAATCTGTCGTGCGGCAGGCATTTATTTCAGGCACCGAGCCGACATTATTGCAAGACGAGTCTGGAAAGGATAAAGACGAACAGCAAGAGTTTTACAAAGAGGATCTCACGGAATGACCGAGCGCTCTGATTCGTCGCCTCCCCACAAAATCTCAGAGATTCACCTCTGGGGCGTCAAACAAAATAACTTAAAAGGCCTGGATGTGAGAATCCCCATCGGGTCTTTCACTGTTGTTTGTGGCCCTAGCGGTTCGGGCAAAAGTTCGCTCGCGTTTGAAACTTTGTATGCCGAAGGCCAGCGTCGTTACATTGAAAGTTTATCGAATTACACCAAGCAATTTTTAAATAAAGCCCCCAAGCCTGATATTGAGGGGATTGATAATATTCCACCGGCAATTTCTTTAGAGCAAAAAAACAGCGTGAAGTCTTCGCGTTCAAGTGTGGGCACGACGACTGAAGTGGT
>JAYUVI010000350.1:0-2128 GCA_043754135.1 Bdellovibrionales bacterium
CGGGGCGCCGTAATAGAGAATGATATGCGGGGGCACTAGGTAATCAATCCCGCGCCCTTGATCTTTAAGCGACTGTAAAAGCGCTTCTGGAGTGACATAAACTTTGTCGCTGGCTTGTGGCGTGGGATTGTCTCTCATAGGCGTGACATAAACTTTGTCGCTGGCTTGTGGCGTGGGATTGTCGATAATAAACGAGGACTGTTCATACTTATAAACTTTGCCACAATCGCTTTTCGCGGACCATGGCTACGACCGTGTTGACCCAAGAGTCTTCACTGTTCACGCAAGGCACGAGTTTTAAATCATCACCGCCATGAGCGCGAAATTCTTCGCGAGCGCGAATGCCAATCTCTTCTAAAGTTTCTAAGCAATCTGCGGTAAATGACGGACACGCCACTAGTAATTTTCGCACGCCTTTTTGCGGGAGAGCCTTGTAAATTTCGTCAGTGAAAGGTTGAATCCATCCCTTAGTGAGTCGCGACTGAAAACCCACCGTGAATTGATTGCGATCAAGCCGCAGGTGACGAACAATCGCACCTGTAGTCGAATAACACTGACGTCTGTAACAATATTTATTCTGCTCAGTTTGCTGAAGCGAACAATCGCCTACACCGTCGCAAGTGGACGAAATATTTTTCACATGACTGATGGGCAAGCCATGATAGCTGAAAAGGTAATAATCGGGTTTAAAGTTTTGCGCGGCTTGCGTGATTTGCTCAGCCACACTCGCCACAAAACCCGGGTGATCTTCATAACTTTTTATAAACTGCGCGCTGATTTTCACGCCTGTTTTTTTATGTAGAGCTATCGCTTTGCGCGCCTCAAAAAACGCGGTTTCGGTTGAAGACTGCGCATATTGTGGGTAGGCCGGCAAGAAAGCGAACTCCTCTACTCCCTCAGACACTAATTCTTGAATTTTGGTCGCGATCGAAGGTGCACCATAGCGCATGGCGAGCTCGACACGCATTTCATTTTGCATTTGCTTGCGAACTTTAGTGACCAGATTTTGCGTATTGATTCTCAAAGGCGAACCTTCGGCGCGCCAAATTTGTTTATAAGCCTCAGCTGATTTTTTCGCTCGTCGTGGCACGATCACTCCATGCACGAGGGGCCAGCGCAAAAATTTTGGAATATCAAGCACGAAAGGATCCATTAGAAATTCGCGCAAATAAGGCGCGACATCTTTCGCTTCAGGCGAATTCGGCGTGCCGAGATTAATGTAAACCAAAGCTTTCTTCATTTTTATGCTCATATCTTCTGCGCCAATTTAAAGAATCCGTAAAATCTTCTGCGCCAATTTATCGTTGTAATCGAGAATTTTAGCTAACCCGATACGTCCCAAATAGTTGCCTGTTAAAAAAATATGTTTCGCTTCGAGCTCTTGCCGATTTAACTCGTCGAGAGCTTTAGCCAAACCGTTGCTGTAGTGAGGTAAAGCATGGGGCCAACGCGTGATTTTCGCGTGCTTCACTTCGTCGCTGGCATTGAGTAAGCGCTGCCTATCTCGAGAAATCTTATGTAACAACTCGCCGTCATTGTCATCGACTTGATTAAACATCCAGGTTTCGGTGTGCTCGGGGCTGCGATTTTTAAAAATGGAGTTATTAAAAAGTACTCCGAGAGAATTCATGTTCTCTTTAGCCGCAAACAAACAACCAAACCCCGGGAGTCTATTGGCCTCGCGAGCAAAACCCAAAGTCGCCGTCGTGATCGGCAAGTAGGCGATACTGCCCAACACACGTGCGGCTGCAGGGTCATGACCTGCCAATAACAGCGAAGCCACTGGCGCTGGGGTCGCCACAACGTTAATCATGCCCGCCTGTACTTCACCCTCAGTGTTTAAAAAAATACGGCCACCCCATTCAGTGATTTTTTTTTCAAGCGCACTGACCAATTCTTGCATGCCATTTTGCGGAGCCACAGTGCCTCGCATCTGGCGGTTTTTGGTAGGTTTTTTTTTGAACTCTTCGCGGGAGTTTTTTTCTTTCGGCTTGTTCTTCGAGCCGAGTAGAGGTGAAACGATTAAACTGGCATTGAGATCATGACTGCCATAAATGCCGCGTAAAGCGGCGCCAATCAAATTGTCAAATACGCTTTGACCAAAATGACGGCTCACCCAACTTTCTAA
>JAYUVI010000351.1:0-6321 GCA_043754135.1 Bdellovibrionales bacterium
CTTGTGAACGATAAATATAATACCGCACTCGGCGCGGCAAAAAAGAAATAAAAAATTTAAGTGTCCCGCGAATGGCCTTACTCACATAATTCAACAAAAACGCTTGAAAATTAGATTTATTCTGAGCTGGAGCCACCGCTTTTGGATTTGATTCCATACACTTACTTGTCGGCGAGGGAGCTATCCTTCAGTAGCATTTTAAGCCCCGCCAACAGTCGAGTTTACTAGTCGTGTTTAAAATTCGTCTCAGCAGGTTTTCAGAATGAAATTTTCGAGCCAGATATGTGAAGAAACAGGTGACGATTTTAGGGCGCGGTCCGTTTCTTGGAGTGCACGAGTGGCGCTCACTAATTTAGTTTTGTCCCAAAGTCGAGCTTGTTCGAGGTACTGCTTAAGAAAAAACTCAGGCACTCCCACTTTTTGTGAAAGCTTAAGCCCACCCATGCCGGTCTTTTTCGCTTCATAAATCGCCGACAAAATACGAATTTGTCGATGGATCAGCGACACGACGCCCACTTCGTTTTGGCCGTGTTCAAGCAAATTAGCCAAGCAAACAAGTGCAGTGGCGCGATCCCGGCGACCAATGGCATCGGTCAGGTTGAATACGCTCTCAATACGCGCGCGCGAAACCACTTTCAATACATCTTCAAGTGCGACTGTTCGACGTTTGGCGCCGATGTACTGACGAATCTTTTTCACTTCATTATTGAGTTCACTCAAATTCGTGCCCACAAGCTCTTGCAACGCCGAAACCGCCTCACTAGCGAATGTCACATCGTTCAAGTGAGCGATGTAATCAATCCACATGGGTATTTGATTATCAAACGGCTTCTTAAGCTCTACGAACACGGCTTGTTCTTGCAGGCGCTTGACTGATTTTTTGCGTTTATCGAGTTTGCTCGCCACTAAAACCAAAGTGGCGCTATCAACCGGCGAGTCGATGACCGGCATCAATTCTTCCCAAGCTTCGTCTTTAAAATTTTCAACGTGTTTCACAATGATCAGACGGCGCTCACACATGACCGGCAAAGTCTCAACGGCATCACGCACATGACCAGGCGATACATCAGGAGCGACAAAAAGATCAAAATTAAAATCTTGCGCGCTTTCGACGAGAGTTTTGTTTTTTAGTACGGCTAAAGCTTCATCGATGAGAAATGTTTCTTCACCGTAAAGCACGTAGATCGAGCGCGGCGCTTTTTTATCCAGACTGAGCTGAAGTTTACGCAAATCCCAATCGGCGGCCTTCATTAAAAGTTCTCCGTCATACGATCATGGGCTTCAACCATCATGTCGCGAGCCATTGCTTCAAAAAGTTCCATGCGTGCAGAATGATTGTAAAGTGGATTCACCGAATTCACAACTTTCAAACCCACCTGCGGAGCTGCATAAACGCTTTCGTTACTAAACGTGCCCTCCCACAAAATTTTCTTGTCAGAATTTCTTCGCAAGAGGACTTCCGCGTTGACAACCACGCGATACTCCACCGTCAAAACTGTATTATTGGGGATTTCAATTTTATTTTCTTTGGGTTTGTTACCGTCTACAGAACTGGTTGGTTTATAAGTGATGTCTTTAATCTGCCCCTCTATGGTCACCGGAGCTTGTGATTTATCTGTCACCACCGCCACCTGTGAACGGTTGAAGGCTTTGGCGAGTTGATTGGTGAAGAAGGTTTCGGCACCAACCTCAAATGTGGCATTTTTAAAAACCGGGATCGCCACTTGTTTATAGCCGCCAGGCAGAGTTCTTTGCTCATAACCGAAGCGATAAGCACAGCCGGTCGTGAGCGAAAGGCTCATCAAAAAGATGAACGCTACGAAAATCACGTTGGAACGCATGGTGAAAACTACGCTGAAAGGCATGAATTGACCGTAACACGAGAAATCCGGCTGACTCAACTGGCGATTTTCAGTATATAAAGCCCATGTTTTTCAATGCAAAAAAACCTTATCGCCTCTTGACACCCGGCCCGGTGCCTTTGCACCCTGATGTCGAAAAAATTTTAGGCGAACCGATGATTCACCACCGCACGCCTGAGTTCGAACGCGTGCTACGCCAAGTTTGTGAAAAATTAAAAGAAACCTTTGCCACTTCGCAACCCGTATTCATGCATACTTCTACTGGTAGCGGCGCGATGGAGTCCGCACTGGTGAACACCTTGTCGCCAGGTGACGAAGTGCTCGCGGTGGTTTCAGGCAAATTTGGCGAACGCTGGGCCGAAATGGCGCGAGTTTATGGTTTGAAAGTTCACATATTAAATGTGAAATGGGGCGAGGCCGTACAGGTTTCTGAATTGAAAGCGACGCTCGAAAAGCACCCTAACACGCAAGCGGTTTTAACCCAAGCTTGCGAAACCAGCACCGCCACTGTGCACCCCATTCGCGAAATCGCCGCGCTTGTCCGTGAGCGACCAAACACGATTTTGATTGTTGACGCGATTACAGCTGTGGGAGCTATGCCCCTTGAAATGGATGACTGGGGCCTTGATGTGGTCATCGGCGGTTCACAAAAAGCTTTTATGTTGCCCACGGGTTTGAGTTTTATCGCGCTGTCGCAAAAAGCCTGGAGTAAAGTCGAAACCTCGCGCCTCCCGAAATTTTATTTTGATTTAAAAGCTGAAAAAAAATCACTAGCAAAAGGTGAAACACATTTTAGTTCCGCCGTACCGCTGATTCGTGCACTCGATGTGGCTTTGAATTTTTTAACGGGAGCCGAAAAAATGCGCACGCTCACGCGCATTCAATCTTTGGCTGAGGCCACTCGCAAAGCCGCCGTTCATTTAGGTTTGAAAGTTTATTCGCAATCCCCTAGCCCCTCAGTCACGGCCCTTGTGGTACCAACCGGAGTCGACAGTCAAAAGTTACGCGACCATATTGAGAGTGAATACAACCTGACTTTGATGGGTGGCCAAGATCAGCTCAAGGGCAAAATTCTGCGCGTGGGACATTTGGGTTATATTACCGACGAAGACATGTTTGAACTTTTTGAAATTCTCTACCACGCTCTACGCGATTTTGCTGAAGAGATGGGCGGCGCAGAACACTTACAGCGCGATGCACTCGATAAAGCCCACGAAGCCTTGCGCGAGAACTTGTAATGTCAGCCACTATTTTAATTTGCGATCGCTACGCCACGGAGTCCATCGAGCGACTCAAGCAACTCTTATTGAAAAGTAATGTCGCCGCTTCTGTGGTCGCAACCGCGGGTGTGCAACCCACAGCACAAGAATTGAAAAGCGCAGTGGCACTACTTATTCGCAGTCGCACAAAAATCGATGCTGAACTACTTGGCCGTGCACCTGATTTGAAAGTCGTCATCACGTCAACAAGTGGTTATGACCATATTGATTTAGCTGAAACTGCAAAACGTGACATTGTCGCCATGTACACGCCTGAAGCCAACAGCCAAAGTGCTGCTGAACTCACTCTCACATTGATGCTCGGGGTTTTACGTCGCGTGAATGAAAGTACGCGTTTATTACGCGATGGTCGCTGGCGCGATGAGCTCGGCACCGGTAACGAACTGCGTGGCAAAACTGTCGGCTTGATTGGTTTAGGGCGCGTGGGGTCGCGGGTGGCGCATCTACTGCAAGCTTTTGATTGCGAAGTTTTGGCTTTCGACCCTTATCAAAGCGACGAGGTTTTTGAGCGCTTGAAAATCCCTCGGTTGGGTTTGACTGAAGTTTTGGCGCAGGCTGAGATCTTGTCACTCCATGTGCCGCTCAACTCAGAAACTCGTCGATTAATCAGAGCTGAAACTTTGGAGCTGACACAAGATGGTTTAATATTGATCAACACTTCGCGGGGTAAAGTGATCGATGAAAGCGCTCTGGTGGCCGCGTTAGAGTCGAAACAGATTCAAGCAGCGGGGCTCGATGTTTTTGAACACGAACCATTGGCCCGCGAATCGCGCCTACGCAAAATGCCGCAAGTGCTGATCACGCCCCACATTGGCGCCTACACCGAAGAAGCTTTCACCCGCGCCTCTGAATCGGCTATCGAAAAATTGATCGCTTTTCTAAAAAACGGCGAAATCGTCGACAAAATATCAGATAACTTGCCTCACCAATGATGGACTTAATCCCACCTTTATGTTTCATTAGCGCCTTATGCCCGCAATTATAGTCATTGGCTCTCAATGGGGAGACGAAGGTAAAGGTAAAGTTGTCGACGTGTTTTCGTCGCAATCGGATTACGTGGTTCGCTACCAAGGCGGCGCCAACGCCGGTCATACATTAGTTGTCGATGGCAAAAAAACAGTTTTGCACTTAGTGCCCTCGGGAGTTTTACACCCTAACGTCATTTGCGTGATTGGGGCGGGCGTGGTTCTCGATGTTGAAAAGCTGGCTGAAGAAATTAAAGCATTACAAGAAAATGGTTTACTTAAAGACCCTAAGCAGTTGTTGATTTCAGACTCGGCGACGGTTTTGTTATCCTATCACCGTGAATTGGACCAAGCCCGTGAACGCGCCGCTGGTTTAGAAAAAATCGGCACAACTGGTAAAGGGATCGGCCCCGCTTACGAGGATCGCGCTTCTCGCAAAGCTATTTTATTTGGCGACCTGTTTAATTCACAAAATTTGCGCGGCAAATTGGAGTCTTCTTTAAAAGAGAAAAACTTTTTGCTTGAAAAAATGTATCATCAAAATCCTGCAGACGTAGACAAAGTTTTGGCTGAGGCCACAAACGCCGCCGAGAAATTGGCGCCGTTTCGCTGCCGCGACACTTCGCTCGCAGTGCACAAAGCTTTGCGTGCGAATAAGAAAATTCTATTTGAGGGCGCTCAGGGTACGCTGCTCGATTTGCTTCATGGCACTTATCCGTTTGTTACGAGCTCATCGACATTGGCTGGTTCAGCTTGCATCGGCACGGGCGTTGGCCCCGGCGTGATCGACAAAGTCATTGGCATTACGAAGGCCTACACTACGCGAGTCGGTTCAGGGCCTTTCCCGACCGAACTAGCCAATGAGTTGGGTGAGCGTTTGCGTGCCGTGGGTGCTGAATTTGGCGCCACAACAGGCCGAGCCCGCCGTTGCGGTTGGTTAGATCTCGTGGCTTTGCGCTACGCTTTACGTATCAATGGCATCACCAATCTGGCGCTCATGAAGCTCGATGTATTGAGCGGTATGAAAGAGATACAGGTTTGTACGTCGTATGAGCTTGATGGCCAAGTGATCAAAGATTACCCCGTCAGCCCCGGCGATTTAGAGCGAGCCCGCCCGATTTACGAAACCCTACCCGGCTGGTCCGATGACATTACGGTAGTAAAAAATATCAAAGATTTACCTAAAAATGCTCAAGATTACGCCCAGTTTATCGGCAAAGAGCTCGCGACCCCGATCGATGTGATTTCTGTAGGCCCGGGCCGTGACCAAACTTTGTGGCTGAAGCCACTTTTCTAGTCGTGTCTTACTGCTGACTAAAGTTAGCAGCTTATAATTGTCTAAGCTTGGCATTCGTGACCACCACTTCAAGTTTTCGCTTTTGCGTTCAGGTTATTGTTGACAGAAAACGCCAATTTATAGAGATTAGCCTCCTTTGCACGAAAGACCGACGTGATCCGCTAGCTCAGTTGGTAGAGCATCCCCCTTTTAAGGGGAGGGCCGATGGTTCAAGTCCATCGCGGATCACCAATTTTTTTCGTGCAGAAAATGTTTCGTCAAGTCCGTCCCCTTCGTCTAGAGGCCTAGGACAACTCCCTTTCACGGAGTAGACGGGGATTCGAATTCCCCAGGGGACGCCACAAACCGAAATGGATGACCTCGCAGAGGTTAACCATTTCGGTTTTTGTTTTTTGAGCGAGAATTCCAATTCAAAGTGTCGTATCCGGCAGAGGGGATTCGACCAAATGCCGGCCGCAGGCCAGGCAACAAAACGGCTGAAAAGGTCCTCCTGTACATAGCAAACTATGGCGAAGGCCATACATCAGGAATTGCACAAACATTTGATGTTCAGAAATCGCAGGTGCACAAGCAACTTATAAAATTAGAATCGGGCGGAATATTAGTAGGTCGAAGCACGCCGACGACCGCGACGGACAGGCAAAGAACTGTGATCAAATTTAATTTAAAACTGATCATCAAAATATTTTAAAGGCCATGCACGCAATGGGCTTTACGAATAAAGGAAAAGATTTTTTCCATAGCGCCACAAAGGTTTCAGTCGAATTTCCTGGTCGCACACTTTCGCTACTGACAGGAACCGCCAGTTTGTATACCATACATGTCATGTGCGCTGGGGCGCTAAGCCACGGCAAGCCAGTGGGAACTTCATAGAAGAATATGAAACAGGCCCACCGAGGTAATTCTATAGACGAAGC
>JAYUVI010000352.1:0-2870 GCA_043754135.1 Bdellovibrionales bacterium
CACTTACGTTTGTAAGTACGATGCTGAAACTTTTCGCAAAGCCATCGAGAGCGAACTTAGCCGCGGAGGTCAGGTTTTCTTTCTACATAATCGTATTCAATCTATTGACGCGGTCGTGGCGAATTTGCGCGAGATCGTACCGCAAGCGCGTATGGCTGTGGCTCATGGTCAGATGGACGAAGACCTCCTAGAAAAAACCATGCTCAAGTTTTTCAATCACGAACTCGATATTCTTGTTTGCACAGCAATTATCGAGTCGGGCATGGACATCCCTCGCGCCAACACTATTTTCATTAACGATGCTCACACCTTTGGTTTAAGTCAGCTTTATCAACTACGTGGTCGTGTGGGTCGCAGTAAGGAGCGCGCTTATTGTTATCTCGTTCTGCCTTCAGAAAAACGTATCGACGCGACAGCTATCGAACGCTTAAAAATTATTCAAGAAAATGTCGCTCTCGGGAGCGGCCTGCGAGTGTCGCAATACGACTTGGAGCTACGTGGTTCCGGCGATATTTTGGGCGAAGACCAATCCGGTCACATCAATGCTGTAGGCTACGAGCTTTACACCGAGCTTTTAGAAGAGGTTTTGCGCGAGCAAAAAGGTGAGCCCCCTGCCGATGAAAATCTCGACCCCGAGATTAATCTCCGAGTACCCGCTTTGCTACCTGATAAATATATTCCCGATATTCGCATGCGGCTGTATTATTATAAATCTTTATCTAACGTGCGTTCGCACGAAGACATCGACCGTATTGAAAATGAATTTCGCGATCAGTTCGGTCAGCCGCCTGAACCCGTGCTCAATCTTTTGGGTATAATGTTGATCCGTAAACTCTGCCGAGATTTAGGTGTCAAAGATATCAGTGCCGGTAAGAGTGCCGTCACGCTTGCTTTTACAACTCACACACGTTTGCCACCTACCGAGGTGGTGCGCCTCACGGCTCGTGAAAATAAAAAATATCAGTTAACTCCCGAGCAACGTCTTAAAATTCGTATGAATGATATCGCCTGGCCTCGGGTTGTGGAAGAGCTCGAGTCGCTTTTGCGTCTTTGCCCGAAACAGTGATTTAAAATTCGATACTGACGCCGCCAGCAAAATCAATGCTAGTTGAAAAATCAGGGTCATTTTCATCCTGGGAGGCTATATATTTTCGCGCTTCGACGTACACAAATGTGTTTTCCATACCCGACTCGGTATAAGCATCAACTGCAGCAGTTTTATCTATCCAACCTAATTGCAACATCAGACCACCGCCCACATAAGGCGCTGCTAACGTTGTTCCTTCAAGTGTGGTGTTCGCTTGAACTTCTGAGTAAATAATCTCGTACACGCCGCCGATCACATAAGGAGCCACACGTGGCTCCTCCCAAAAACTATCCATTGTATACCGTGCGCCTAAGCGTAATTGATGCATCGAAAAAGTCGCGTCACCCAACACGGTGTCGACCGCTTCATTTTTATAATAACCGTAGGCCGCTTCAGCACCGATTGAACCTAAAGCGAAATTCCATTTGTACGTGTAGCTGATCTCCATCAACGGCATTTGTGGCGGGCCATACAAATCTTCAAATGTGCCCACATCCGGATTCACAAAATCTGACACATAATTAATTGGGTTATACAAACTGTAGGTGAACGCAATTAAGTGGCCCCAACGCGGGCGGCGGATTTTGTACGGGACAAGAGCTGTTGATGTCACCAAATCAGCCGGTAGAATATTATTCGGCTCAACTTCGACAAGATTTTTTTGCTCAAGCTCTTCAAGGGTGACTGGTTTTTCTAAAAGTTTTGTTTCAGCATCTTCTTTTTCTGAAAGATATTGTTTTAACTTTTCGCCGCGTTCTTGATCTTTAACGGCTTCTTCTTCAGCCCGCTTCAAGTTTTGTGCGTGCGCTGGAGTCGTCGCAACAAAGGCGACTAAAATCACTATAATAAGCGCAAATATTCCCATCAAATAGCTGTTGTGTTCTCTCGAGACGCCGGTCTTCGCCATACTCTTACAAGTATAGCGAGAGATTATTGATTCGATGAATTTTAAAGATAGTTCGCGACGAACGTCTATCCGCTAATCGTCGCTAGACGCGCGTACGTTATTGCATAGCCTCGATACGCGCAGTTTCTTTCTGGATCTTCTTCTGTGCGTATGTGTACTCTTCAGGCGCAAGTCCAGCTTGTTGCCATCTTTCGTGAGCCACTTTCAACTGCTCTTCGGCCCGCGCTTTATTAATCTCCTCAGGCCACTCAGCCGTCTCTGCAAGAATATTCACGCCCTGTGAATTCACTTCGAGATAACCCCAACTGATCGATGCAGATTTAAACTGAGCTTCGCCTTTCATCCTAACTTTTAAAACCCCTGCTGTGAGCGTGGTCATTAGTGGCGCATGACCAGGCAAAATATCCAGCTGGCCAACGTACGCAGGTACTATGACTTCGTCGATTTCAACATCTGTAAGCAACTTTTTCTGCGGGGTCACCAACGTTAGCCTAAACATGAGTTAAATCCTTTTAGCTTTTTCAAGCACATCTTCGATGGTTCCCACGAGGTAGAACGCCTGTTCAGGAACTTCATCATGTTTACCATCAAGAATTTCTCGAAAACCACGAACGGTGTCTTTTACGTCGACGTACGCCCCTTTAAGGCCGGTGAATTGTTCCGCAACGAAGAATGGCTGACTCAAGAACTTTTGAACTTTGCGTGCGCGCGACACTACCATTTTATCGACTTCGCTCAATTCATCCATACCCAATATTGCGATGATGTCTTGCAATTCGCGATAACGTTGGAGGAGCGCCTGTACGTCACGGGCTGTTTTATAATGTTCTGCTCCCACGATTTCTGGATCCAAAATACGCGAAGTCGATTGCAGCG
>JAYUVI010000353.1:0-6239 GCA_043754135.1 Bdellovibrionales bacterium
CCTATGATTCGCCACAAACTTTAGGGGTGACATGGGTAGCCCAACTAGTTGAGTGGCGCAGGCCTAGTCGCCTGATGATTCTACGTACGTATGGCCGCATGGTTCGCAACCAATACACAATCGACCAAAGCGCTACGACTGGCTGTTCATGGGCGACAGAGTGTGGGGTTGAAGCGCTTGATTCACTCTTCGACAACCGTTACCGCAATCTAAGCGGCAGTTTTATTCAAGCCGTCGCGAGCGTCGACAATTACTTTCAAGCTCGCTGTATGGCTTCTGTTTTTAATCAGCGATATTCAAACTTGAATGCCGACAATATTGTTCAGCTTTGCCCTGGTCGATAAGCTTTTGCCACTTCTGATAAGAACGCACGTCAGAAGTGGCGGTTATTTTTAAAGCAATTGCTTTAATTTTTTTTCTGGTGAAGAGAAAAATGCATCTGGCCCCTGGCACATTCGCTGAAATTCCTCAGGCGTGTAAACCAAAATATCAAGACGCGGGAAAATGTCGAACAAATCTGTAAATTCTAAAGCGCGTTCTGTGAATTTTTTTTCAGTCGTTTGAATAATAACAATATCAATATCGCTCTCGCTATGCATATTGCGTGTAGCAAAACTCCCAAACACGTATGCATTTAAGCAGCGTCCGCTAAGCTTACTGATTAATTCTGATTCAATCCTATCCGGGTCTTGTGCCAATAAATCATTCTTGGACTTCATCCATTCAATTAAACTCATAAACTCAACTCTTTCTTAGCTGCCTCTAAAAACAGACTTGCCATTTTAAGCGCTTGAGCTGCTTGGCTTTTGCTAAAAGACTCGGCAGGAACAGCATGATCTGGCAATGCATCGGGGTAACGAGTTGAAATATAATAAAGATCTAGATTCCTTGCAAACTCTTGAAGATCGCCGTTGATATTAAGCTCCGTACACAAATTAGACACAGAATGCGATTTGACTGAGGTGGCTTTGCGAAAATAGGCAATTGCTTTGAGTGACTTTTCAGCCACCTGTTGGGCAATAAAACAAGCTTGAGCATAAAATCCTGCATCGAAAGTAACTTGTCCCCACTTATATTCATTCAAAGCTTGCTTGAACCAAGATTCATATTTTTTCACAAAATGATAATGCCCAAACGGCCAAAGTTGTTCAAATCAATTTATTGAGTCTGCGCCCCATACTGCACGACCTCGCTTTTAAACGAAAATTATCGTAATCTGGCCAAAACCAATATCATAGGGGTGCACCCTGGCCATTAATCTCTCTTTTTTATTTAGACATTTACTATTCTGGTCTGCAATAACTACCGCAGGCACAGCTTGCACAACGACCTTTCGGTTTCGGTTGCCCACACACACGGCCGACGAAATTTTAATTTCACCTGATCACCCGCCGGCTACGAAGCCGTTAGCGAGAATTTCTGAAGAACAAACCCGCGAAGATCTCGCTGCACTAATTTATGTTCTCGAAAATGCTTACGCCGGCAAAGATTATTTGCCCAATGGTGAATTTCGCCAGCTCATCTCTCGCTTGCAAAAAATTAAAGGGGCGATGACTCCAGCTGAATTGCGTGACCGCATTGATGCGGTTTTCTTGCAAACACCTGATCGCCATTTAAATGCTTCATTCTACGGCGATTGGTCAAAGGCTCGCGACGATCAACAAAAGAAGGGTCAAGTCGGGCGTAATATTTATACTCGATCCGCACTCACGGAGAAACCCTGGTTCGTTGAAACACGTACGGTAAAAATACGGCTGGTAGAAAAAAAAGAGACAGCGACACTCAAATCAAAAAGTCAGAATAACATTTTGCTGATTGCGATTGCGGCCTTCCCCCTAAGCGAAAGCCCATTGTGGAAGGGCTTCTTAGAAAAAGTGCAAGCGAATTTAGCTAAAGTCGATGCCGTTGTAATTGACCTGCGTGGCAATGACGGCGGCGACGACACCACTGGTTTACAACTCGCATGGCTTTTTTACGGTCAAGATTATCGCTACCCGGTCACCAAGCAGTATGGGCGGCGCACTGCTGAGGCTATGGCACTCTACGCGAATATGTTTGGGCGCAGTCTCGCTCTTGATAAAATTAGAAAGCAAACTTCGCCCGAGTACATAGTGCAAAAACATAAACATCGTCTTGAGCTTTTTGCCGAAGCTCAAAAGAATCATGTGACAGGCTATGATGAGTACCCCACCGGGCTGATTACGTTTGAAGGTCACGCGGCACTCGCGCCGTTTAAAAGGCCTATTTACATTTTAATGGACGCCGCTTGCGCCTCTAGTTGCGAGAGCACCATCGACGCTTTTGAGTTTCACCCACAGGCCAAACGCGTGGGTGAGAACACCGCGGGCTACATTCACTTCGGTAATGTGGCGCCTTACGTACTCCCCCATAGCCTCGTGAGCGTGCAGTTGGGTGTTCAATATTCTGAGTATTTTGATAAGCGCTTTATTGAGAACGTCGGTCTTAAACCTCACGTCGTTGTGATGCCGGGAGAAGATGCTTACGCCAAGGCGATACAGTTGCTTGGCGAATAAGCCCCCTCCCCTCTGTTAAGGTGTCAGCTTCTTCAACAGTCTTCGCAAAGTTTACAGCCGCGGCAGGTTTTGACGCACTTTGAGTCAAAAGCGATTTGTCACTTACAAGAATTATGTTACCTGGCTGTTCATGATCACAACCGAAAATTTTCGCAGAATTTTGCAACAAACGCTCATGGATCGAGTGAAGAAAAACCCGCACTACAGCATTCGCGCTTTTGCTAAAGCGTTAGGCATAGAATCGTCATCGCTGTCGCAAATGATCAACGGCCAGCGACCCATTACGCAGAAAATGCGCCTTCGTTTGAGCGACAAATTGGGCCTACCGCCAGAAACTCACACAGCTGCCTATGAAAACTTTGTACCTGTCGATGTTGAAGTTTTTAAAATTATATCCGACTGGTACCACTATGCGATTTTAGAACTCACCCACCTTGACCATTTCAAACCACAAGTAAAATGGGTGGCGAAAGTTTTAGGACTTTCCATTAACGAAGTTCACGATGCTGTACGTCGCTTGCGGAAATTAGATATGCTCGGGATCACCGCAGATGGTCAGTGGAAGGACCTTTTAGGTGACGCCAACAACTTAGGTAACGAGTTCACAGCCCCAGCGTTTCGCAAATTGCAAAAACAATTTTTAGAAAAAGCGATTTACGCTCTAGAAAATACACCTTATGAAAAACGTGTGCAGACTTCGATCACCGTGCCGGTCGCGGTCTCGCGTGTCGCCCCCGCAAAAAAACGAATTTTAAAATTTATAGAAGAGCTTCATGACTACCTTCGCAGCGGCGATAGCCGCGATGAGGTTTATCATATGAGCCTTTCACTTTACCCCGTTTCAAATACAGGAGAACACAAATGAAAAACCCACTTTTACTAAGCCTTTTACTTTTTGCGCTGACCACTCCCATCGCGCATGCGGGTGATGGCAAATCTGGCGGCGGGGGTACGATTGAAGAACTTCGTCAAGCCGGAGCACTAAGTCAGGCCCAAATGCTTTCCCTGCTGAAAAACAATGGCCGCAAATTAAAAGAAAAAGCTCTGCAGCCTTTTTTAGAAACGTTAGAACCTGATCAAATAGCCAGTGTTGAAATAAGACAAAAAGTAATCGCTATGGGCGGCAATAAATGGAGCGAATTTTTAGAAATGGTGCCTTGGTTTGTTTTTCGCATTGAGGGTTGTCAATGCCCCGACACCCGACAGAATGCTTGTCGCATTGAAAGTGCTTATGAAACATACACCTGCTTCAACCTTAACAAACTGATAGCAGACAACACTAGTTTCTCTGAACTCGTCGGCATAGCTGTTCATGAAATTTCTCGTATTACCATACCCCCAGATAGCCCTGACCAAGACGACAATCACAAACTCGCGAATTACGTTGAATTCTCTATTCAATCACAAGGCATTATGCACGCGCCTAATTTCTACATCAAACGTTGCGCAAGTAAAATCGCAGATACATCTGACGAAATCACGGCGTGCCGACAAATAATCAATCGATTTGCTTTTCAATGCGCGAAAGACGAACAGATAATTGACCCCCGCGGCATTGATCTAGGTGAACTTAACGCTTGCAGCTCTATAAACACTCAAGCCGAGTATGACTGTTTACTTAAGCGTGATAAAAGTTTTGCCGAGATCGTAGCGTGCGATTTTGAACAGCCTTTTGAACAGCCGAAGGATGGCATTATTGCCATTCAGCCTAGATAGAAGAGCATCATGCATGCGGTGGTTCGCCAAGATCCGTTTGTGAACATGACGGGTGGTCCTGGCTATGAACTCCCTTTACTGTATTTCTCAATTTGCTGTCTGATTTTTATTATGGGGCCCGGAGTGTTTTCACTCGATGCCAAAGTTTCCGGTTTTAAACCCAATACGCAAATTTAATTCGGGATCAACAGCTCTCTGCCGACCATGATTTTTGAGTGATTGCGCAAGCTGTTGGCGCGAGTGAGTTGCGACACCGAAGTGCGGTACTTGCGGGCGATAGTCGAAAGGTTTTCGCCGCGCTTGACGACGTGAACGGCCGTTGGTTCGCGACGAATTTCGGGCATGCGCTGGTTACGGGCTGTCGAATTGCGGCTGGCCAACATACGCTCCGCACCGCTGCTCGAATTAACTGAAACCTTTTTCACAGGTGAAAGCCCATTGCTATCAGGCACCTTAATTTTTTGACCGACACGCAATAAAGTACGGCGCGAAAAATCATTTAGGTCACGCAAGCGCGAAACCGAAGTGCGAAACCGTTTAGCAATATGTGAAAGCGTGTCCCCACGCTTCACTCTGTAATAATCAAATTCAGCGGTGTAATGAATGGGCGCATCGCTTACAATACTAGGTAAAGCCGCCACAGTTCTATCTTTCATACCCACCGGTACACGCACAGCGTTTACCCGGTCGCCATATACCGGCACATAATCACTCTTGTAGCGCGGGTTCATGCGTTTCATTTCAGTAAAATCCACGTTCAACTCTTTCGAAAGCAATTCAATACTCACCGGCTTATCAATGACCACCGAATCAAACGAAAATGCGGGCTGAAAATTGATATCGACAAATCCATAGCGAGCCGGGTCTTTCGCGATCAACACCGCCGCAATATATTTGGGAATATAATTATCAGTCTCTTTAGGCAGCGCTTTACGAATTTTTGAAAGATCCCAAAAATCACGCGTGCGATACTTCATGACTGCACGAAGAATACGGCGCTCCCCTGCATTATAGGCGCAAAGTGCAAGATGCCAGTCACCGAAAATACTGTACAGAGAATCAAGATACGTCGCTGCCGACTGTGTCGACAAAATGGGGTCGCGGCGTTCATCGACAAACTGGTCGATGCGCAAATTGTAACGCTTGCCGGTTTCGCGAATAAACTGCCAGTAACCTACGGCACTCGCGTGTGAAAACGCGGTAGGGCTAAAACCCGACTCAATCATCGAAATATAAGCCAGTTCATCGGGCATGCCACGCTCACGAAAAGTCGCCTTCATCAACGGGATGTAACGAGCTGAGCGCTCCAAATATGTGTGCATGTAACTTCGACCACGGCCAGTGAAATATTTGATCCACTGTTCAACTTGGGGGTTTACGTTCAAAGGTACATTGCCGTACTTGGGGTCTGGCGTGTAACCCTCTTCTGGTATGTTTTTGGGGATTTCCGTAATCGGTCGGTCTATGCCCTTGCGCGCAGTCGAACAAGCTGTGATAGAAGCCAAACATAGGCTTAAACAGACTGCTGTTAAAATCGTCGACGAGCGGCTGGTTGTCAGACGACCTATCGTCGCGCGTGAGGAACACATTTGTTTCATCTATTTATTTAAACAAAAGGTCGAGGGTCTTTCAACCCTTAATCTGCAAAAGTCCAGACTGGATTGCTTAAATTGTACTCACCTTGGTCGAGAAAGCGATAGACCATCACATTTCGCAAAATCGATTTAATGTAACCACTGGTCTCAGGCCATGGCAGTTCATCAATCCACAATTCGTTAATAGGAGCAGAATCTTTTATTTCGCTGATACCCGCAAGATCGGTGCGCGATTGCTGCCAACCTTTAATGTTACCAATACCCGCGTTATAAGCTGCGAGTGCGAGCGGGACATGACCGTTGTAAACTCGCAACAGCCGATTCAAATAATGGCTGCCGACGCGAATATTGAATGCCGGCACCGTTAACTCTTTCGTAATGTCTGAAAATTTCA
>JAYUVI010000354.1:0-3542 GCA_043754135.1 Bdellovibrionales bacterium
TTTGCGCATTAGAGTATCCCCATTTTCATCAATTGGTTGATGTAAAATAATACAGTCACAATGAGGTTAAACCCGACGACGTAAATAATACTCTTCACCACACCATTGGTCGTCGCTTGTGGTACTTCGTGTGGGCCTTGCTTCACTTGTAAGCCTTGGTAGCAGCAAATGGTAAAAATAATGGCGCCACTAAAAATATTTTTGCACAAAAATAAAATCACATCTTCGGCAGCAAACACCTGCATGATCGAGTTGATATAAAAATCGAGAGTCATGTTCAGAAATAGTTTTGCGAAAATAAACCCACCGAAAATGGCCGCGTAAATAAAATAAAGGGACAGACACACAACACTCAGCATGCCCCCGACCAATCGCGGGAAGACTATAAAACTGAGCGGGTTAATGCCCATCACTTCAAGTGCTTCGATTTCGCGATTCACGCGCATGTTACCGACTTCAGATGTCACCGCCGTCCCTGAACGAGCGATCACAATGAGTGCGGTGATCAGCGGTGCAATCTCCCGCACGATCAGTACGACCATAAGCTGGCCGACTAAATTGCTACTCCCCAGTAAATTAAATTGCGATGACGACTGCAGCACAACAATTGAACTTGTGCCGATAGCGAGTACGCTAATCAAAGTGAGCGCTTGGTAACCGGTAAAATAAACTTGCGAAAAAACCACCGATAAAATCGTGCGAAAACTTTGCGTCTGGTGAAAAAGCGTGGCCCGAAATGACAAATAGGTCATCATAAAAATCTCGCGCGTGTAAGTGAGAAACCCCACCAACCATCGACCGAGATCATCGACAAAACCAAATAATGAAAAGCCTGCTCCCATATAGTGAAGATATCGGATTTATTGAGACTTTTTAGTATGCCCAGAGGGTATAAAATAATGTTTTTGTGGTCTCAATAAAGAGCTCGACAAAAGTCGGTTCGTACCGACCAGCGACAATAGCGCGCGGGTAAATCGCGACCTCAGTCGGTACCACCGCTCGAAAAATTTGATAACTGCGGTACATGTGAAGGCGCGATGTCACTAGCACAATGTCTCGACATTTCAGGACCTCGATCAAAGGCAAGGTTTGCTGAGCATTGCCATAGGTGGTGGTGGAGCGTTTTTCTAAAATCACGTCGTCTTCGTCAATGGCGCCATAGAACATCCACTGCGGTAAAATATCGCGCAGTTCAGCTTGCGGGTACACACCTGAAACGATGAGTTTTCTGACCCGACCCTGCGCGAGCAAATCAAAACCTTCGCGCACACGACCGGGGCCGCCGGTTAGTACAACACCGCAATCAGCGCGATGATCGACACTCCATGCGGTCACCTGTTGGCTCACAATTTGACGTGCTTGTTTATAATAAGAATAACCGGCAGCAATGATAACCACGGTGAAAATCATCAAAGCGCGATGACGCCTCACCCACGCGAGCATTAGAGTCTCATAGCTATAACTTCGATCTCCACTTTCACGCCCTTAGGCAAACCTGCAACTGCTATAGTCGAACGCGCAGGGGGAGCCTCATGAAAGTGCTTGGCATAAACTTCATTCACCGCTGCGAAATCACCCATGTCGGTAAGAAAAATCGTGGTCTTAATTACGTTAGCAAAAGTGAGGTGGGCCGATTTCAAAACCGCTTGAATATTAGCCATCACTTTTTCAGCTTGCTCCACCACTGAACCTTTGAGCACTTCGCCGGTTTTTGCATCAAGCGCGATTTGCCCTGAGCAAAAAACCATGTTGTTGACTTCAACCGCTTGTGAATAAGGACCAATCGGAGCTGGGGCATCTGCAGATACGTGGATTTTTTTAAACATTTGAAGTCTCTTTCTCTAAATAGTTCGGGTTCAAACAGAAATTTCATGCTCGCCCGGATAGTACTTGCCAGCTGTACAGTACGTGCTCACACGTAACTTAAAAATAAAAAGTCACACCGGCTTTCATCGGGTGATCGCCAATCGTGCGAAAGCGCACTTCGCTGTCGATCGAAGTTACACCTACACCTGCTTCAAAACTAAAACCAAGGTTTTCAAGACCGGTGAAGAAAAATTCAGCGCCACAAAAGCCTGAAAGTTCAAAACCTGAATCAGTAGTGTCGTTTTCTTCGATGCTTATGATCCCCGCTCCAGTGCCCATGTAAAAATTCATATTGTCTTCAGGAAAAATTATGCGATAAAGCCGCGCCATAAAACCAAACTTTGATTGACCGTCGTTAGTATCAATCCCAAGCGCTAAGCCGACGCCTAACTTGGGGTCAGGGTAATACCGCATAGCTATGCTGGGCAGATCTTCAGAAAATTGGTTCGAGTAACCCACGCCTAAACGCTCAGGCAATTCTTTAGCGTGGCTCAGTTGTGGCACGAGCGCCGCGATAACAATGAGTAGTGTGACGACGGATGAAAAAATGGGCGACATGCGATTGTTGCGGATCATGGCTGAAATCCCTCCACTGGACTAAAGTTTATTAACCCTCTAAGTAGATAGAATTTCAACAGATTATTTAGAGTTTAGAAGTATGACGAGCAGAGCGTGCGCTCGTGGCCGAGGTTAACTCCCGCGCCGATGCACTTGGCGAATCGCGGCTTGGTCAGTGGGGTAAATCACCAGCTCTTGAATGTTCACATGTAAGGGCCGCGTGAGTGACCACAAAATGGTGTCGGCAATGTCTTGCGGAGTAAGGGGTTGCATACCTTGGTAAACGCTTTTGGCTTTCTCCTTCGAACCGAACCGCACCTCCGAAAATTCGCTCTCGACCATGCCTGGCTCAATGTTGGTGACACGAATGGGGTGACCCATGAGATCCATTCGCAAGCCTTCGCTAATGGCGCGCACGGCATGTTTAGTCGCGCAATACACAGCGCCGTTGGGGTAAACCCAGCGACCCGCCACTGAACCAAGATTCACAATGTGGCCGCTCTGGTTTTTGATCATTGCCGGCAGAACTCCCCGAGTCAGATGAAGGAGCGCCTTGATGTTGGTGTCGATCATTTCATCCCAGTCATCTGGGTTCGCCTCGTGTAGAAACTCATTGCCGCGTGCAAGACCAGCGTTATTGACAAGCACGTCGATTTTTTTGACGAGGGTTTTATTTTCTACAAGAAATTTTTCGATGTTGACGCGCTTTTGTAAATCGAGCGTAAAAATATGCGTCTTAGTTTTGATTTGCTTCTGCAGTTCTTTCAGGCGCTCCGTACGACGACCGACGAGAATGAGTTCGTATTTGTTTTTCGCGAGCAAGAGCGCTGTGGCTTTGCCGATGCCAGCAGTTGCGCCTGTAATTAGTGCTAAAGGCATGAAGACTCCTTACAAGATTTTCTTGAGTGAGAGCCGTACGGACTTCCAAAATCCAATGGCAGAATCACCCAACTGCGCGGCTAATTCTTCTTGAGTGTAAACAAGAATATCGATGTTGGGATAAACATCAAAAAGATCCAAGTAGACAAACCCTCTTTGAACAAAAGGAGTATCTGTTTTCTCTACCACCAAAATTAAATCAATATCGCTATCTACAGAAAACTGATTCAAACTCGTGC
>JAYUVI010000355.1:0-4247 GCA_043754135.1 Bdellovibrionales bacterium
TACCTCAATAGTGGGATGTAAACTTTCATCTTTTGTTTCGGTGTCGTTGAATGACTGAGGCAGCAAGTCTTGAATGCTTTGTTGCAGATTTTCGTACCAGCTTTGTAAAGTCACAGAACTTCGCCGCACTAAGCTCTGTGACTTTGATGCTGCATTTGCTACTGCCCATGCTTTGTGGCTGGCCAGAAACCGCGCTTTGATGTCTTTTGGTAAGTCGAGTTTTTTGGTTATTCCGGCTACATTAGAATTGCTTAAAATATATTCTATAAAGGCGGGCCACACCGAGGGGCGTTTTAGGGTGCGAGCGCGACTGTCTGCTTGAGCTAGCCATTCGGGATTCTCTAACAAACGACTCAAAATCAAGAATTGTAAATACCCAGTATTAGCTATACTGAAGGAGTGCCCACTCGGCCTGGTGGACAATGCCCCATAGGTCCAAAAATTAAAATGTTCTTCAAGAAGGGCTTCACCATGAAGTTTTTGAAGACTTTCTCTAATCGCGTGACTTCGGATAGATCTTGAAAATTTATACGCGTCTACCTGATCGTCTTTAAGTGCTGTTCGCGCGTAAAGAATGGCATTGTGGGCCTCACCCATAAATTTCATTAGCAGGTTTTCCATTGAAACCAAATAAGCTCGCTGTCTGAATAGCGCCTCGAGCGGGTGAGCATAGTTTTCATCTAGAGTGATATCCACCATGGCGTGGTAGCGAGGATCTAGTACAATTGGCACTTTCATTTCGTCTTTGCGCGGTGGAGTCTTGTTTAAACCTTTCTCAATGAGTTGAATTTCGACATTATGCTTGTGATCATCAGGCTGTGGCCACTGCATTTTCTGCCGGTGCAGAAGCATTTCTCCGCCGATAGGTGTTTCATTGTGTAATGCCAAAAAATTATCAATTGATATTATTTGAGTGGTGTCATCTACACTATCGTAAACCCAAATATCATAATCACGATAAAGATTGCGTACCATCATATCAAAAACTTGACGACGCAGTCTTTGGACACGTCTATCTAAAGCTCGATAGTAATCTTTTAATTTCCGTCGATCGAAAACTTCGACATGTCGAGGGGAGTCCTCTTGCAGAGATTCGCGCGCATAAATTCGTCGCCAACTCAATTGGTACATGGGCCCATTTTGCGGATCTGTTCGCAATACTGTTTGGTAGTCTTGACCATACTGCTTGGCAAAGTTCTCTTGAGTGCGCAGCTGAATTCTTTGTTCATTCGATGGGCTGGCCGATATTTCAGCGGTAAATTTTGGTACACGCGATAGCGCGATAAAAATAGATTTTAGTTCATCGATTATTGGGTTGAGATCAGGTGTTGTTTGCCATAGTTGGGATTCGATTTTTTCTGAAAACATAGCGAAGAGTTGAGGTAGTACGTTGTCTGGCTTTATGGCGCGGGGGTCAACGCTGACTGGGGGTTTACCTCTGGCGATATCAAAGGGGTATTGGTATGGAGGGGAGTTGCTGTTTGCGACGTTAGCGCCAACTTCGTGCTCTTCGACAATTACCGCGCTAAACGCATCTTTGTCGGCAGATAGGCCTCGCAAAATCCGTGTTATGAAATGACCTAAAGTTTTTTCGGACGAATAAATACTTTTGGTGGCATTGCGATCTAGCGCGACTGAAGTAGTAGCTTGCGGATCATAGCTTCCGATAAAAAGATTCGTTAGATCAGCCACTAACGGTTTTGTTTCATCGAACAGCATATCGCCTGTTGGGACGACATAGGGGTAAATTGGCGGTTTATACGGGAGTTGTATGGGCGTTCCCTCTTGTCTGGGCTCAGCAGTTAGATCCTCAGCCATAACTAGATTTGCGCTTACCAATACGATCACGATCGCAAAAACACGCGCAACTCCGCCTTCACCAATTTTGGTTAGGCAGCTGTCAAAGTGTTTTACAATAGCCCTCGCGCAGAGGGATAGCCTATCCTTCATGCAGGTTTATGAGATCAATATTGGTGCCAAAAGTGGCGTTACAGAGAGCTTTTCTATAAGTTGTCTTTCACTTCGTCTGTGCTAGATTGTCAAAATGAAACGTCAAAAATCGTGGTTTATTCAGGCCTTAGCTGATCTAAGGCAAATATGAGTTCCCTTGTCCGCTTAAATTCTAATTTCGATCTCACTCACGAAAAGCTTGAATTTATATTGCAAAAGATTTTCGTCGCCACACAAAATCGCGTTGAAAAGGCTTATGTTTTTGGGAGTGCTGCAACCGGTGATTTTTCGCGAAACAGTGATATTGATTTGATTTTTATTCAAAGTACGACAACTCCATTCACAGAGCGTGCTCTTGTGTTTAGCGATCTGTTTGATATTTACCCTCGGCTTGATATTCTAGTTTATACACAGGCCGAGTTTGAGCGTCAGTTAGCTGACTCTAATGTAGGATTTTGGAAGTCTGTGAGATTAAGTTTACGCTTAATCGAAAATGTAAAATCGCGCTGACGATAACCTTACATCTCAGGCTGGCGTAGACCTTTTTTCTTAATTTTTTCAACAAGTGTGGTGCGATTGAGCTTTAAGAGAAGCGCCGCTTGATTGCGGTTCCAACCTGTTTTTTCTAACGCTTGTGTGATCAACGCATTTTCGAAAGCATCTACGGCTGAATTGAAATCCATCCCGTCAGTGGGGATTTTAACTTCGCCTAGGCTATCTGGTGAAAGTTCAACGCCGCGATATTTTTCAGGTAGGTCTTCGATATCAATTATGCCACGGCCTTTTAAAATCGCTAAGCGCTCGACTAGGTTTTCGAGTTCGCGAATGTTGCCGGGCCAACCGTAGTGGCAAAGAATATCCATCGCAGGGGGAGTAATGCCGGTTAATTTTTCGGGTCTGTCAGCATTGAAGTGATCGATAAAATAATGCAAGAGGAGTGGGATGTCGGTCATGCGTTCGCGTAACGCGGGTATATGCATGGGGATCACATTCAAACGATAAAAAAGATCTTCGCGAAAGCGGCCTTCTTTAACGGCCAGCTCTAAGTTCACATTTGTTGCGGCGATTACGCGCAGGTCAGATGAAAATGTTTTGGCGCTACCAACTGGTTCATATTTGCGTTCTTGTAGCACGCGTAACAACTTCACTTGCAGGTGTGGGCTCATATCACCAATTTCGTCAAAAAATATAGTGCCGCCTTCAGCCATCTCGAAACGACCAACGCGTGAATTGACCGCTCCAGTGAATGCGCCTTTTACGTGACCGAATAATTCGCTCTCGAGTAACTCGCTCGGTATTGCACCGCAGTTGATCGGTACAAATGGTTTGTTGGCGCGATTCGAATTGTAGTGAATGGCTTTAGCGACAAGTTCTTTGCCAGTGCCGCTCTCGCCTGTAATCAAAACAGTAGACTCAGAGCCCGATACACGCTCGATCATTTCGAGAACTTTTGTCACGCCTTCGCTCTGGCCAATGATGTTGTCGAAGCGATACTTTTTATGCAGAGCTGAGCGTAGGTGAATGTTCTCTTGCTCGAGACGCTTATGCGCTAAAGTTTTATCAATCAGATTCATGATTTCGTTCAATTCAAAAGGCTTCGTTACAAAGTGCTCGGCGCCGTGCTTTGTGGCACGTACGGCGATGTCGATGGTGCCAAAACCCGTCAGTACGATAAATAAACTTGTGGGGTTGTTGCGTTTGAACTCGGTCATAAAATCTATGCCGTCGCCATCTGGCAGGCGTAGATCGCACAGTACGAGGTCAGCTGGACGTTCCGACTGGCCCAGTTGTAGAGCTTCGTTTTTTGTCGACGCGGTGATAACTTGATAACCCTTGCGATCTAAGGCGCGAAAAAGGGCAGTTCGTAAAGAGGTATCATCATCGACTATCAGTATTCTTGGCGCTTGCATTCGTAAAACCTTCCTTGGTTTTTAGAATTGTAAAAACACACACCCACCTTATATGTAGTCGCTTGAACGTGTGCTTATGGTTAAATTTTAGAGTCGGTGTTTTGGCTCTGTCAAATTTTGCCCGTCAAAGACTTGTCTATTCACGAAAATCTAGACGTCGCGAAAAGCAATTTTGACCTGTGTCCCCACATTAGGCTGGGAAGAAATTTCGAGATGACCACCAAGGTCATCAATAATTTGATAGGCTAGTGTCAAACCAAGTCCTTGATTTTGCTTTTTTCGCTTAGTCGAAAACATGGGGTTGAAAATTTTGTCTTGAAGTTCAGGGGTTATACCGACGCCGTTATCGACTATGTTGATTGTGGGCCCCTCGACGCTGTTCATCAC
>JAYUVI010000356.1:0-12876 GCA_043754135.1 Bdellovibrionales bacterium
ACCAAAAGCCAAGACCCTTGAAGATTATGAGCGGCTCGCCGAAATCATCCTAGTGCCAGAAATTAAATCTGACAAAACAGGTTCATGAAGCGCTTACGATTGCTGGATGGATTGCTGATCGGCG
The DNA here is from genome assembly GCA_043754135.1 of Bdellovibrionales bacterium. Lineage (GTDB taxonomy): Bacteria > Bdellovibrionota > Bdellovibrionia > Bdellovibrionales > UBA1609 > RBG-16-40-8. The sequence goes on from JAYUVI010000356.1 coordinate 125, forward strand.
CCGCTGTAGCATTTAACGGAGCGGGCCTAACGGAAGTCTGTAGGGTTTGATGGCACTCAGAAGGCCTTAATTACGAAGCCCGTGACGAGAAGTACGGTCATCATGCCGCTCAAACAAAAAGAGAAGCTTTTAAGGGCTTCTCTTTGTGCTGAAATATTATTTCATGAAAAACTGGAGCATCCGTACCCCAATTCAATTCTAAAATTTATTTGCGACTGTGAACTGCGTATTTGTCGAATTCACCATACTCATGGAGTTTGTTATAAAGTGTCTTGATTGTTATGCCGAGCGCGTTGGCGGCTTGTGTTTTGTTGCCGTCAAAGTAGCCGAGGGCTTTCAAAATATAGCGCTTTTCTAACTCATGAATAGACAAAGATGGATCGTAGTCTTCGATCACGGCTTTGAACTCAGGGTTGTGTACATGTTCAGGCAAATCATTAGGTTGAATCACATTGCCTTCAGACAATATCTGCAAACGCTCACAAGTGTTTTGCAATTCGCGAATGTTGCCTGCCAATCGTATTTCATCACGATCTTCATTGCGTCTTCAGACATTTGACGACCGCGACCCAGAACGGCGTTTGCACCTTTTGCTAAGAAATGCTCGATAAGCAAAGGGATATCTTCTTTACGACGACGAAGCGGTGGAGTTTGCACCATAATCGTGTTGATGCGGTAGAAGAGATCTTCTCTAAAGTTACCGCGTACAACTTCTTTTTCAAGTTCGCGGTTAGTTGCAGAAATCAAACGTATATCAACTTTGATTGGGTCTTTACCGCCAACGCGATAAATTTCGCCTTCTTGTAAGAAACGCAAAAGTTTTGATTGGATGCCGGGGCTCAACTCGCCGATTTCATCTAAGAACAACGAACCGCCGTTAGCGACTTCAGCCAAACCAATCTTGCGAGCATATGCACCCGTGAAGGCACCGCGCTCGTGACCAAACAATTCTGACTCAAGAAGTGTTTCACGAAGCGCCCCGCAGTTGATCGCGACAAAAGGCTTGTCCACGCGGTTTGAGCTTTTGTGAATTTGTTGAGCGATGAGTTCTTTGCCAGTGCCTGACTCACCAAGAATTAAAACAGTGGCGTGGGCCGGAGCTACACGATCGATCATGCGCATCAGCTGACGCATAATTTCAGATTTGTAAATAATGGGGCTGTTCTCTAGAATTTTAGCAGGTGGCACGAGAGTTTGTGTTTGTTCGCCAGAAGAAGGTAGAATCGGTGACTTCTCAAATTCAGACATACGTACAACCTCTTTTGTTGGGGCCAATCGTTGCAGTAACTTGATTTGGCGCGTTAATTAGGCGGACCTATAACAAGGTTAATGATGCGCTGCAAGATTTATTATCGCTCGAACTTTTTATTAGAAGAGTAAAAAAAAATGGGAAAAGACTGTGTCACACACGCGCAAAAATAAGCTCTCCGAGGCGGCTTGTAACTATCTGAATTTACATTTGATTACGAAGTCATCAAGTTTTCATACCGCCAAATCTTATGCGAACGATTTGAGTCAATTTTTATCGCCTACAAGATGCGGAAAAATTATTTTTCAAAATGCACGATGGCATGTGCGTCGTGAAGATTTTTTCGAAAAATTATCACCAAAAAATGTTGTTATCGACGCCATAAAAAATTCTGATGCTTTGCTGAAACGTGTGTACTCGAGATGGGTTCCGTTGAGCTTGGCGTCTAAAAATCGCAAATACGCCGCTTTGAAAGCTTTTTTCAATTGGCTGCATGCTGAGGGACTTTTACCCGAAGACTTATCAGCGAAAATTATTTGTCCAAAAGTCCCTCAAAAGGTGCCGCACTTTCTTTCACTCGATGAAGCTCTAGCACTTATTCAGTCGCTAAAAAAATCGCGAGCGGCGTCGCGTGATCGCGATTTCGCTCTGATTTTGCTTTTATACGGTGCTGGTTTGCGGGTGAGCGAGGCCACGAATTTACTTTGGCAAAATGTGAATTTGAAAAATCACACTTTGCGTGTGCTGGGCAAAGGTCAAAAAGAACGGCAAGTGGCGCTGGTCGGTATGCTGGTAGAAATATTGCGCCTTTTACCTAAAAAAGGTCGCTATGTTTTCACGCAAGATCGCGATCAAACCCAACCCCTCAACACTCGCACAGCCTATGAAATTGTCAGACAAGCGGGTATGACAGCGCGGCTGTTGCGGCCGCTGCACCCGCATGCACTCCGCCACAGTTTTGCCACTCATATGCTCTCAAGTGGTTCAGACTTAAGGGTGTTGCAAGAGCTTCTAGGGCACGAATCTCTGACAGCGACGCAAAAATATTTACATTTGAGTTTAGAGAGTCTTACGCGCACGCTAGAAACTCATCATCCTTTCGGGCACAATCAAAACAAGAAGTCTGACTCTAAACCGACATGAATAACAGCAGGGCCCATGCGCGAAAGACCACACAAAGCTATTTTTTTTGATCGCGATGGCACGTTGATTGTCGATAAAGTTTATTTAAATGACCCCGATGGTATTGAATATTTACCGCAGATTTTCGATGCGCTTCGTGAATTGCGCGATGCTGGCTTTCAATTTTTTGTCGTTACGAACCAATCGGGTGTGCCGCGTGGTAAGGTCACCATTGCCAATCTCAATGAAATTCACCAACGCGTGCGCGCGGCGTTCGCTGTACATGGTATCGAAATTCGCGAGTTCTATTATGCGCCTTATTTGACAGACCACGATCACATTTATCGAAAACCTAATCCTGGAATGTTGCTGCAAGCGGCCCAAGAGTACAACCTCGACCTCGGCGCCAGTTGGATGATCGGTGATCGCATGAGTGATGTTGAAGCCGGTCACCGCGCTGGCACACGAACTATTTTATTGAGCGAGAAAATAAAGGCGGGTGCAGAAAACGAAGCCCATGCACCAGGTGAAGCGCCCGAGTGGGCGCCGCCAGATGGAGTTTTTCACTCTGTGGCCGAGGCAGTGCCCTTTATTCTTGAGTCTTCAGCGAGTGAGAAGAAGTCAAAATGAAACTCATTCAGCTTTTAAGCCCGTATCATCAATTTAAAATCGGAGCCGATGCGCAAGCCGAAGTGTCAGGCATAGTGCTCGATTCACGACAAGCTAAAGCTGGCGACGTTTTTGTAGCGATTCACGGCCCAAACAGTGACGGCCATAAATTTATTGCCGAGGTTTGTGGCAAAGGTGTCGCGGCGGTCGTTGTCGAAGACGACAAAAATATACCGAAAGATTATCGTGGCGCCATACTGAAAGTACCCAACACGCGTGCAGCGACAATGCGACTCGCCGGTCGATTTTACGGTGAACCCATAGAGAAAATGTACAGCGTCGGTGTGACGGGGACCAACGGTAAAACAAGCACTACATATATGATTGAAGCCGTGCTCAATCATTTTGGGATGAAAACGGGAGTGCTCGGTACGATCAATCATCATTGCGGTGAAAAAGTTTGGGCCAGCGAACTGACTACTCCCGATGCTGTTACTTTACAAAAGCGCTTAAGAGATTTTTTAGCTCTCGACGCGAAGGCCGTGACATTTGAAGTCTCAAGCCACGCGCTTGATCAAGATCGGGTGATGGGAGTGCCATTTAATTGTGCGGTCTTCACTAACTTGACCCGCGATCATCTCGATTATCACAAAACTATGGAGGCCTATTTCGCTGCAAAAGAAAAACTTTTCGCGCTGCTACAACCCAACTCGCGTCACGAACCTATTTACGCGATTATCAATATTAATGATGAGTGGGGACGAAAGCTGCATGTGAGCCCGTACGCGCAGACATGGACTTACGGCGAAGCTCAATCCGATTTTCAATTTCAGATTTTTGAGATTCACTACTCGGGCACAAAATTCAAACTGAAAACTCCGCGTGGTGAAACCAACGTCAATATAAGGTTGCCCGGCCGGCACAACGTTTACAATTCAGTTGCGGCCATGGCGGTCGGGTTGGCGGCAGGTGCATCGCTGCCAACGGTGGTCGAGGCGATAGAAGCTTTCGCCGGAGTACCTGGACGCCTCGAACGTGTGCCCACTCCGCGCGATCGCCATGTGTTTGTCGACTATGCCCACACTGACGACGCGCTCAAAACCGTGTTGAGCAATTTAAATTACATTCGCGCACAGTCGAAAGCCAAAGGCGCCATCATAACGGTTTTCGGTTGTGGTGGCGATCGTGACAAAGGTAAGCGCCCTCTCATGGCTCAGGCAGCGGTGGCCCAGTCTGATACCGTCTATATCACCTCTGACAACCCGCGAACTGAAGAGCCCATGGCTATTATTCAAGATATTTTGACAGGAGTGCCGAAAGAATTGCTGAATTCGAAAGTTTTTGTTGAAGTAGAGAGAAGGGCGGCGATCCGCAAAGCGATTGGGAGTGCGACGCCTAATGATGTGGTGCTGATCGCGGGTAAAGGTCACGAAGATTACCAAATTATCGGCAACGTGAAGCACGAATTCAGCGACCTTAAAGTCGCGCAAGAAATTTTGCAGGAGATCTAAACTGTCATGGCATGCGAACTGACCATCAACCAGATTATCGAGGCCACTGGTGGTCGCGCGCTGGCTACGCACACAAAAAGTTTTATAGGCGTAGGCACAGACACGCGTCAGCCTCTTGGTAATCAAATTTTCATTGCTTTGAGAGGCGAAAATTTCGACGCGCACAATTATTTGCCACAGGCTCTTAATCAAGGGGCTAAATGTCTGTTGGTAGATAAAGACGTCGCCGCGCTTGAAACCCTAAAGGATAAAATCACCATCGTGCGTGTGAACGACACCTTGCGCGCGTTACAAGATCTCGCTCGGTACTGGCGCAGAAAAATACCGGCTCGCGTATTTGGTGTAACGGGCTCGATGGGTAAAACCACAACAAAAGAATTTACTGCCACAGTTTTAGGTACGCAGTTTAAAGTTCACTATAGTAAACGCAGCTTCAACAACCATTGGGGAGTGCCGTTGACCCTGCTCGGGGCTTCACGTTTTCACGAAGTCGTTATTATCGAGATGGGGATGAATCACGCGGGCGAACTGGCTGCGCTTTCGAAAATTGCCGAGCCCGACGTGGTCGTGTGCACGACTGTGGGCCGCGCGCACATGGGTCACTTTGGCGGTTCAGCGCAAGGTGTGGCCGATGCAAAGGAAGAAATTTATCTCGCCAATCCGAAAGCCATAAAAATTTTTAACTACGACAACGAGTACACTCACAAAATGTTCGATCGCGTGTCGAAACTACAGGGCACAGAGAACACATTGGTTTATTCATCGTTCACGGCAGGTAGCGAAGTGAGTTTGCGCGCGAGTCACATGACTCTCGAAGGTTTAAAAGTTCTTGGCCATATCAGTGGCGTTAAGAATGAAGTGTCGGTCCCTATTTTTGGGCGGCACAACTTGGTGAATCTCATGGCCGCCTCTTGCATGGCTGTATCTATGAAAATGGAGCCCGAGCATATCTGGGCAGCACTCCCGCGATGTCGGGCGCAGTGGGGACGTGGGCAAATGGTGAAATTGCCAGATGGCCTGACTGTTTTATTTGACGCGTACAATGCCAACCCCGACAGCATGGCCATGTTGGTGCGCAATCTTCTTGAAATCAACATGCCGCCAGGTGGGCGCAAGGTGGCGGTTTTTGGTGACATGCTTGAGCTCGGCGACTCGAGCCCACAGCTGCACACTGAGCTAGGTGAGATGGTGGGCAACACCGATATTGAAATCGTCTGGTTTATGGGTGCCCAAAAGAGCGCCTTTGAAAGAGGATTAAAAATTTCAGGAACTTCAAAAAAGTTAATCTTATCAGATAATTATGAACAAGATGTTGCAAAAAATCTGCGATCTATGCTAAACCCTCAAGACATTGTCGTTGTCAAAGGATCACGCGGAATGAAACTCGAAAGGGTCGTTCAAGCCTGGGACCCTAATTTCGCGACCTACTAAACTCGAGACAGGATTCACATTCGATGCTTTATCAGTGGTTACAAGGATTGTCGGATCATTTTTCGGCATTCAATGTTTTTCGTTACATCACCTTCCGTTCGTTTATTTCTTTCTTTACCGCATTTTTTATTTGTTATCTTTTTGGCCCGCGCTTTATTCGCCACATGGCCAATAAGGCTTTTGGTCAAACTGTGCGTGACGATGGTCCGCAAACACACTTGAAAAAACAGGGTACGCCGACTATGGGTGGTGCCCTGATGCTTCTCGGTCTGATGGGTTCAGCGGTGATGTGGACAGATATAGTGAACCCACTCGTATTGGCTGTGCTCTCAGTAACTTTGGGTTTTGGTACCATCGGTTACATCGATGATTGGTTAAAGATTAGCAAGAAAAACACCAAGGGATTGCCGGGTCGCGTGCGCTTACTGTTAGAGTTTGTTATTGCGGCTGTTGCAACGGTGGTGCTCATTCGAGTGGGCGCAATTGAAACCAAAGTGTTTGTGCCATTTTTAAAAAACGTCTCATTTGATTTAGGATTATTTTACCCCGTGTTCGCCGGTCTTGTGGTTATTGGCACAGCGAATGCAGTCAATCTCACTGATGGTCTTGATGGATTAGCTATTGTGCCGGTCATTATTGTAGCGGGCACTCTCGGTATTTTTGCCTATGTGACAGGTCACAAAGAGATTGCTGGTTATTTAGCGATCCCGCACGTAGTAGGTGCGAGCGAGCTTACAACTCTGTGTTGTGCACTGATGGCAGCAGGTCTCGGTTTTTTGTGGTTTAACACTTACCCGGCTCAAGTTTTTATGGGTGATGTGGGTTCACTTTCTCTCGGTGGGTTTTTGGGCACCATGGCCGTCATTACTAATAACGAGCTGTTGATGGTGGTTTTAGGTGGAGTATTTGTGGTTGAAGCCCTGTCAGTGATTACGCAAGTGGCGTCTTTTAAAATGACGGGCAAGCGCGTTTTCAAAATGGCGCCCATACACCATCACTTTGAATTGAAAGGTCTTGATGAGACCAAAATCATTGTGCGTTTTTGGATTATATCGATTCTATTGGCCGTTTTAAGTCTCGCAACTTTGAAGTTGCGATAAAAATTTTCGTAAGAAGAGGTGACCGATGTTCACAGATGTTTCCGAATTAAAAGATAAAAAAATTCTCGTGGTGGGTTTGGCCCGCACTGGTGTTTCACTGGCGCACTTTCTGTGCAAGCATGACGCCGTTGTGACGGTGAGTGATCACAAATCAAAAGCCGAGCTCGCCAATTACTTAGAGTTGATGGAAGACATTAAAGTCACCTTCGAACTTGGTGGCCACACTCCTAAAACTTTCTTGGCGCAAGATTTAATTATTTTGAGTCCCGGCATTTCGCCGAATCTTAAAATTTTCGATTATGCTCGTAGCCAAGGCGTAAAAGTGACGGGTGAATTTGAATTTTGCGCGCAGTTTGTTAAGCAGCCGGTGATTTCGATTACCGGTTCGAACGGTAAGACGACTGTGGCACATCTAATTGAGCTTTTCTTGCGTGAGTCGGGTGTGAAAGCCTGGTTGGGTGGTAACTATGGTACTCCGCTTTCTGAATATTTATTAAACCCAGGTGACGCGAAAGTTCTCGTCTGTGAAGTTTCCAGTTTTATGCTCGAGCACGCAGTGACGTTTAACCCGAAAAATGTGGTGTTCACGAACTTGGCTGAGAACCATCTCGATCGTTATAGAAATATGGAAGAATACGTCAACGCCAAACGTAAAATCTTTTTGAACACCAATCAAAGCACCACAAGTGTCTTGAATGCGGATGACAGCGCAGTGGTTGAGCTCGCGCGTGACCCGGCCGTTCAACGCGGTCGCATTTTTTACTTCTCACGCAAGCAAGCGCTTGAGCCCCAGATTATGAATATCGGTGGTGCAGTGGCGTTGAAAGATAAAATTCACGTTCGCACGGGCCCAGAGATTGAGTATTACAACATTGCCGGCACTAAAATGCGTGGTACGCACTCGATTGAAAACATTATGGCGGCATTGCTCGCGGCGCGCGAACACGGCGCTAGTCACGAGGCTATTCAGCGCGTGATTGATAGTTTCACGGGCATCCCCCACCGTTTAGAGTACGTGCGCAGAGTGGGTGGCGTGCAGTTTTACAACGATTCCAAAGCCACCAACGTTCAAGCGGTGAAGCGCGCTCTCGAAGCTTTTGAAGAAAACGTGATTCTAATCATGGGTGGTAAAGACACGAATCTGACTTATGGTACGATGGTTGAATCCATTCGTCGTAAGGTGAAGAATTTGATTCTCGTCGGTGAAGCGAAAGAGCGCATTAACCGCGATCTGGGCGATTATTCAGAAACTTTCTTGATCGGTACTTTTGAAGAAGCAGTTTTGATCGCTTATCAAAAGAGCCGTATTGGTGACACCGTGTTGTTGTCGCCAGGTTGCTCAAGCTTCGACATGTTTGAAAACTATGTCGAGCGCGGTAACTACTTTAAAGAGATGGTGAATAAGTTTCGCTAAAATCTAGGGTCGCGCTCTCGGAGCGCTTAGGTCGCCAAAGGCGGCTATACAGCGTTCAACCAGGCTCGGTCGCGGGCCTGGGTCTAATCGATTCATTTTTTCTATAGTCTTTATTAATCCCGCTTGCTCTTCAGCTATCACTGCTGGGTTAGCCAGGTCTTTTATGACGTTAATCACGAGAGAATCTGTGAACGCAACAGCCGGCGATTTTTTCAGCCAAGGTGGGATTGGCGTCTTAGGGTCCTTAATCGATTCCGTATGATGCAGACCTTCAATAAAACCTAAGAGACGACCAACGAGAGTCGAGTACATTTTGCTGGTGGCGCCAATGCCGTCGCTAATTTGGTGAAGGCGATAGCGCATAATTACAGCGCCGGTTTGTAATGCGGCGGGAACGAGGAGTGGGTCTTTGTACGACGCGACATAAAGTAAACGGTCAGATATGGCTTGAAAGCGCTCAGGGTTAGCCTGACGAAGCGTCATTATCGGGTAAGTGACGGCTCTATGTATTTCATCAGAAGTTAACGAAAACAATCCGTCAAAACTAGGCCAAAAAGGGTTCACTAAACGCATCAATGAGTTGGTTCGGTGCATGGTCCGGACCAAACTGGCAATTAGGTCGAGGAGTAAGTTGCCGCCGGGAGCACTCTGTACACTCACCGCGCGAGCGATGGTTTCGAGTTGGGCGTCACTCATGGTGAGTAGAGAGCCGACAATATCCAGTCCACCTTGTGAGTGGCCCACGAGAATAAACGGCTGACCATTATCGATTTTTTTAAGTTCTTCATTCAGCCACGCAGCGGCTTCTTCAACTGTCAGACTTTTGCTGGGGTTTAACAAACTTGAAGCCGGGTTAAGCACGCTAGCGGTCACTCCCTGTCCTTGAAGTCGTCTCATGTTCGGGTCAAAGTAACCTTTGACGTCCCCATTGCCGTAACCGCCAACAAAAACCCAATGGTATTTTCGAGCTTCTGTTAGAGTGGCTTCACTGACAGTGCTATCAGCGGAGTGTAAGGCGTTTGAGTAATCGACGTTCATAGTGGCTTGGGCGAATTGTGCTGAGAGAGCGACGAAGGTGAGAAAAATAATTAGCTTCATGCGTTGCATTACTATTGTAGTGAGATGCGTGTGGCAAGGTGAGTTTTGACTTATGCTGGATCTGCGATTGTCATAAAGGCTTGATAAGCGTGGCAGGTTGGTCAGAGGGGACTTAAATGAAAAAAATATGGGGAATTCTTTTCCTATGCGTTTTGAATTTTAATTCGGCTTTTGGCGCGAACAGTAATGGGCCGTTGAGTGGAGTTTGGCAGGGCGAGGCAGAGTTTAATTATGCGTTCCCCTTTCCCTTCAGAGAAGTCGCCTACGAAATTTGGCAGTTGGGTTTGCAGGGTGAGATCAGCGTCACGCGAGTGATTGGTCAACACAACGAAACTTTTGATGGCGAGTACTCGCGTAAAGGCGAAGCGATTTATGTCACGCTCAAAGGCCAAGCTGTTCGCGAATATAATTTGATTCCTGTCGACTCGCGAAATTTTTCTCTTTGTGCTGAAGAATGTCGGCACTTTACTAAAATTGATGAGCGACCCTCACTACCTCGCGGCAGTTACACGACTCCGGCTGTGCAAATGGATTGGTCGTGGAGTGTGAATGGTGAGGGCACTCAAAATTCTCTCGCCATAATGATTTTGCGCGACAGTCACAATGATGTAGCGATTTCTGGTCAGGCATTTGTTTATGTGGCGCCGTCGAAAGTGGTTTATGACGTAGTGATGGTCAATTATTTGATTGGCGAAGACCCACACAATCTCGCGAGTTATGGCTTTTTGTTGCTGATGGCTGCCATCGACGACAAAACTGGCACCTCGAAATTTATTGCGGGAACGTTCTCTAAGCCTGCATTCTTCAGCTGGGGTGAAGAACAGCTTGTGAGCGCCGACTACGACGGCGACCATGTTGAATTTCGTTTGCGGCTCAGCCCGTACGCGGTTCGGTGATATAAGTCTTAGCCTAAAGTCGAGGTGGGCGTGGCAATCGCGCCCCTCGCTGTTATTCTATCTGAGATGAATTCAACGTCGGCAAAATCTCACATCACTTCACGTCAATCTTCAGACAACTCGCGCGAATTTGATCGTTCACTTTTTCTCGCGGTACTTTTTCTTTTGGGTTTGGGTTTAGTACAGGTTTATTCATCGAGTTTTATTTTTGCGATTGAGTCTTTTAATGACGGTTTGTTTTTTGTCAAAAAACAAGCGCTCTTCGCGGTGATGACCTTAGTGGTGTTACTTGTGACGGCGCATTTGCCTTGGGCGTGGGCCAGTCGTATCGCCACTTTTTTGTGGGGAGCCGCTGTGATTGGCGTCGCGCTCACGCTCGTGCCTGGTTTAGGTGTGAAAGTTGGCGGGGCTGTGCGATGGCTTAACATTGGCGGCGGTTGGCGCTTCGAACCCAGTGAGCTTTTAAAATACACTTACCCCATAGTGCTCGCGCATATTTTTTCTCGCAGCAGTGAATTTCGCCATCATTTTGATTGGCGCTGTGGGGCGCTGTGGGTTCTTGCTTTGCTACCGCTTGCGCTCTTGCTTAAACAACCTGATTTCGGTTCAGTGGCGATCATTTCAATTATGATTTTCGCCATGCTTTTCGCGCGTGGTTTAAAGTGGCGTTATGTAGCGGCGCTCGCCGGTTTAATTGCTGTGACGTTTTATTTTTTAGTGATGCGCGAAGAATATCGGCGTGCACGTATTGCTGCGTTTTTAGACCCGTGGTCTGACCCAGCACAAAAAGGTTTCCAAGTTATTCAGAGCATGCTTGGGTTTTTTTCTGGTGGTTTGACAGGTGTGGGTTTAGGGCAAGGGCAAGGCAAACTTTTCTTTCTGCCCGAAGCTCATACTGATTTTACGTTGTCGGTTTTGGGCGAAGAGCTTGGCTTTGTGGGTATTTTTATTACACTGACGGTATTTGGTTTTGTGATGTTGCGCGGTTTTCAAATTTCAGCGCGATCCCGTGATCCCTTCGAGCAGGTTTTGTCGCTCGGCCTCACGCTTATTTTTGCGTTCACTTCGCTACTCAATGCGGGTGTGGCGCTTGGGTTACTACCCACCAAGGGTTTAGGTATGCCGTTCTTAAGTTATGGCGGTAGCGCTTTGGTGGCTACCGGCTTCGCTCTCGGTTTACTGCTCAATATGGATCGTCATTCACGATCCAACTAGATAGCGAATATTCGGGATCTGCCTAAATTGATTGACGATTTGCCAAACAGAACGCGAAACTAAACCGATGCGAGTATTGATTGCCGGTGGCGGCACTGGCGGCCACATTTACCCTGCTATTTCTATTGCGAAAGCGTTGCTTGAAATGCGACCTACAGCTGTGGTGGAATTTGTCGGTACACCGGCGGGCCTGGAAACGCGATTGATCCCTCAGGCCGGTTTTCAAATTCACACAATTGCTGTCGGTAAACTGAATGTGGGTTTGGCGGAGCGTTTGCGCACATTGGTTTTTTTGCCTTGGGCGATTCTTAAATCTTTTTTGCTGGTGCGACGGTTTAAGCCTAATGTGGTGATTGGTGTGGGTGGTTATGCTTCGGGCCCACTCGTTTTTGCGGCGGCATTGATGGGTCATCGCACTTTGATTTGGGAGCCCAACGCTTATCCGGGTTTGGCGAACCGTTGGCTCTCGCGTTTTGTAAGTCGCTGTTTAGTCGTGTTTCAAGAATCCGCTAGTTTTTTAAAAAATCGAGAGATCACTCTTGTGCATATGCCTGTGCGTAAAGAAATTGAAACGGCCACGCCTAAGTTAAAAGATCTTTCGGCCAGTCGACCCTTTCGAATTTTAGTTTTCGGCGGCAGCCAAGGCGCGCGTGCGATTAACAATGCTTTAAGTGAAGCTGTGGTGGGTTCATCGGGTGCGGCGACCTCGCCGAGGGGTGTTGCGGTCACTCCACCAGTTTGGTTACAAAATGTCGAGATTATTCACCAGACAGGTCGGCTCGATTTTGAACGCATTAAAAAAATTTACAGCGAAAACCCACGCGCGCAAGTGCAGGTGCTTGAGTACTTACACGATATGCCTGAGCGCTACGCTTGGGCTGATCTCGTTGTTTCACGCTCTGGTACTGGCACCATTTCTGAGCTCGCGGCCTGTGGTAAAGCGGCATTGCTCATACCCTTCCCCCATGCGGCTGATGATCACCAAACTAAAAACGCTATGGCGCTCGAGAAAACGGGTGGCGCACAGGTTTTGTTGCAAAAAGATTTAACCCCACAGCGTTTGATTGAAGAAATTCTTCATTTTAAAAATCACCCTGAACTGATACA
>JAYUVI010000357.1:0-3195 GCA_043754135.1 Bdellovibrionales bacterium
GTACTCAACTAAATTAGTATTGTAGGGAAAAATATCTAAATGCCCCTTCATGGCTTGCCATTTTTTCTGCCACCACGAAGCCGACGGGTCTTGCGGGTATTTGGCCGCCGCCTCATCTTTATAAACTGTGTGTTTGAGAACCATGGCGGCTAAATACGAGACAGCAATAACACTGCCAGCGACAAGCACTCTATGCATCATATCGGGCGGTATCAGACCGCTTAAATCTGTACTGGTCAGCGCATAGCCCGCCGCCGCCACGTGAGCCGCAGTGAGGCCGAGCGAAACCTTCATACTACCGCGCGTTTTTACTGCTGGCTCGGGCATTTGGCCCGAGACGAATAATCCAAACAACGCTGTAGAGTCAGCCGGAGGATAAAGTACGCCGCTAAATGCCGCTCCCTCAGCTTGTAATGTAAGCGCTTGCGTGAGTTTTAAATTCATCTGCCCTAACTCTTCAACTTTGCGAAAATCTTGCGTGTCGACGAGCAAGGCGAAATTTTCTTGATCGTATAGCGCGATCTGTTGGCGCATCATCCACTCAAAGCCTACGCGAACACCGGCCCAGCGCCCCGGCAGCAACATAAAAAACACGGGCAATGCATCGCCTGATAAATTTTCTAACGACACATGCTTGTCGCGCGCCTCGCTCATTGCAAAAGCTTGAGTAACATAATCTTTCTTGTTGATAAAAAACACACCTTGATCGTCGGGAGAATGACCGCCTAATTTATCGGCGAAAAACTGATCACTGTCGGCTGCAAGCAAAATATATTCAGAAGTTTCAAGAAGGGGAGTGAGTGGCACATCGATCTGCAGCGCCTGCGTGGCCCCTGGTACGAGCAATTGCACTCCGCCGCTAGCGAGTTTGCGAAAACCAAAAGTTTTTTCGCTAGTTTTCTCTTCGATATTTTGCAGGACGTTTTCTTCGAGATCTTCCCCGTCATTTTGCGAGAGCACCGAAAAATCTGAAGCATTTACCGTCACCCACTTTTGTGCCCGCAAAAAGAAAGGGTCTTTATCGAGCAGCGAACTGTTTTTAGCGACTCGCCAATCCATCGCCAGGGGCTGACCGTTTTCATCGACATCGGGTTGATGCAAAAACTCAGCGAGCCCGGGCTGATTAAGTTCAAGCGTGCGCCAATAGGCCGTCGAAATATTATTTAAAAATTCATTTTGCTCAACCGGCGTCAGCGCCCGCACTTCGCTCAACGGCGAAGCACGACTCACATCATGCGACGAAGCTGTAGCCGCGCGCACCGGCGGCAAAGGCGACGTCGACCGCTCACTGGCCCACGCCGGTGGTAAGGCTAAACTCAAAGCCAATAGGCCTGAAAATAGACGCTGAAAAATCAAATTATCCCTCGTGAATGTCAACTGTGGAGGGTTAGCAACTACAGTGCGACGAATTTAATTCAGCTACGGTTTAGTGCACAAGTTTTAGAAGTTGCCGAAATTTTTATAGAGAAAAAAAGATAGAGAAAAAATAACTCGATTGTGGCGCTCAATTAGGTAGCACATGGCGTGCTACTCTCGTTACCCGCCACCACGCCCGCCAAGACCTGTTCGGCGCACTTGAGCATCTGCATTGGCGCCAACCGCTGATAAATCCACCGGCCGGGTCGCAATGGATTCAGCTTGCACCAAGGACTCCATTAGCTCCCGAAAGCCAGCGGTATCAGGAGTCTCCATTTTGCAGGTATTAGTTTGAAAAGTCGCACGCAGGTCTAAGCTGACAATGGTGCCGTCTTCTTGCACGGTCACGGCCGGCTGAAAATCTTTCTCGCCTTTTGAGCTAGGCACGGATTGAACGGCGGGGAATTGCCCCACTGGTCGACCGCACACCAATGTGAGGTTCGTCACATTAGCGATAGTTAATAAAGTTATAATTTCAGGCTCACGATTATTGCGACTGCGAGAATAATCGACGGCGGCATGAGTGATCGACCACGTAACGGCGTCAGCATTCGCGATGTTCACTGTGCCCGAAGCGGTAATATTAGCCAAAGCGGTGAATTGCGTTTCAGTCGTAGTCGGACGCGGGGTCACCGTGTCGCGATCGATGGGGTCATCTTCTGCCAGCAAATCGGGACCGGCATCATGAGCGCCGGCGACAGTTTTCTTATCCTCATTTTTAGCTGTAGTTTTATTTTCAGTTCGCACTCGGCCACGATTATCGTTTCGACGATTGTCCACGGTCCGGCTGCTGGTTTTGTCGAGCTCCATGCCGTTTTCGTAAGTGAACTCATACACTCCGGCAGTACCGGTTTTAGTAATAGAAATATCTTCGCTATTCAGACGCCAAGTTAATTTATTGTTGCCGGTACCAGATCGATCTAAAACCGTGGCTTGCCGTAAATCGCCTACGATTTTCACGATCTTTGCGCTGGCACCACGACCGCTGTCTTCATAAGTGACGGTGAAAATTTCGTGACCTGTCCAGTTTTCTCTGCCGAAATCACACCTACCGCGTGCTTTTAAAGTTTTGACAATAACTTCATCAGTCGTCGCATTCACTGCGCGAACAACGAAATCATCTTTCTGACATTCGTGTAGAAATTTCGAGCGATTCTGATTGATGGCAAAATCTAGCGCGCGCTCCAATTGCTTAGTGGCCACCGTGATGTAAGCCATATAACCCGCTGCATTTACACCGGTTTCTGTAGTCGGTTTTTGAGGTTTACCGGGCTGATTTTGGGAGTTTCTATGGACATTTTTGGGCCTGTTTGAGCCGCCACACGCGATCAAAGTAAGAGTGCAAAAAAGCCATGTAAATAGCTGAATATATAAATTTTTTCTAAATTTAAGCCGGTGCATTTGCATGCCTTCGCTCCATTAACGAACTGGCGTCAACCAATTCGCGGTTAGAGGGTACAAGTCCTGTGCCATAATTCTAACCCCTAAGGGTTTGAAAAATCTCGTATTTTTTTATGACAAAACTGTGACAATTGCACGCCGCAGCACTTTTACACTTGTTTTATGTATTCTCAATTAGTTGTCATTCACAGGTTAAGGGGCGCGCAAACAGAAGAGTTGCCTTTCATCTCTGCGGCGAGCGAAAGTCCCCGTGTTTTATGGGAGACCTGTGTTCGTCGTATCGCCATTAGCAATGAAAGTGACGCTCTTACCGTTGAGGCTTCTGATGTCGACGAAGTTTTCCACGGCGCTGAGGCTCGTCAGTTTTTACTTGAGGTG
>JAYUVI010000358.1:0-8399 GCA_043754135.1 Bdellovibrionales bacterium
GAGATTCAATGAAGTCGCTCCTCAGTTTTTTTCTCCCTCTTTTCATTTTGTGCCTAAGCCACACTGCTCAGGCGCAAGATGAAAGTGTTATTTACCAAAAAACTTCAAGAAGTAATCTCGCCGCAAGCCAATTGAATGAGCAGCTTGTTTCGATTACCAAGGGGCAGCCGAATTCACTGCCGAGTTATGCACAGGTCACCTACTCGTCGGCGTTAAGCGGCGTTTCGAAAAATCACACCATAAGTATGCTAACCACAGTTTACGATCACGCCTCACGTTCAAACATGCCGGTGAATGTGGGCCTCATAACTAAAATTTACTACGACCCCAGTCTGCCCAATGACATAAATAAAACTCTAGCCGAGGGAGTTGTAGCCGGTGCTGATTTTATCGAGCGACAAAAGCAGGCCGATCGGGTGCAACAGAGTTTTCAAAATTATTACACTCAATCTGAACAAAACGCGCGCGCCGTTGTCGCTGAGATTCGGCAACACGCTGCTGAAATGCGCCAAGCTGCTCAGCACGCAGCCCAACAGGGCATCACAGATATTTCTATGGCGGTGGCCCAAAGCTCAGAATACTTGCTCACACAGAGTGAGCGAAATGCACTTGAAGGCGCTATTGAGCTTAAAAAAGATGATCTGCGATACAACGAATACGATCTCAACGATACCGCTCAAGCCGATACTGAACAAAACTTAGAGTCGGCTCTACAATCCCATAATGTCACGCAAGCTCTCGATGCCGCCGAGCAATTAGCCTACGGTAAAGTGAATGGCGCGCCCATACAGTCGCCGACCTTAGATCGGCATTTCAATTCTGAAGGTGTATTACAGCTTAAGAAAATGGGCCGAGCTAGTGGCCCCTTTGAATCGCGAAAGTTTTCAACATCGCGATTTTCACAAGAGGGACAAGTCGTCCGCCGCTTGGCCAATCGTTATCAACGGCTTTATGATCAGACCTCGGGCTTAACTTCACTCGATGCCAATTCAAAAGCTCGTTACACCATGGGGCAAGCCGCAGTCGCAATGGGAGATGAAGCTATCGCCAACGGCGACCTCGCCCGCGGTGGCGGCCTCATGAAAATGGCGTCGCTCATGGCCGATTCAGTTGAAGGTTTCGTCGACGGATTCGCCGACAGCGTAGTCGACCTCGCACGTTCGGTCCCCGAGCTCGCTCACCTCGCCAAACAAGGCGCCATGGCGCTTTATAATGATCCAGTAAAAGCGTGGAGTGCCGTCGTCGGCTTTGCCGCTGACTATAAAAAAATCGGCGGCGCTATCATGTTAGGCATCAGCAACGAAGTGCGCGATTTCGCTCAAGGCGATGCTCGCGAACGCTCACGCATGATCGACTACTATGCACTCGACGTCGTGTCGCTGGTATTGACCGGTGGTGCAGCCGAGAGCCTAAACGCAGTTTCAAAGGCTCAACGATTCGAAGCTGCGGTTAACGGCCTCAATGACGCCACACGAATAGCTTCTCGCGTGAGTCGGGCCGAAGCGGCCGCGGCCGGCGCCGAAATCTTAGATAAGGTGAATGACGTCGAAAGACTGCCGCCCAGTGTACGAGAAGGTTTGCAATTTTCCTCCGCACGATCGCCTGAAGTCGCCGCCGAAATATTAAACGAGTGGTCCGATATGAAAAAGCAGGGAAAGCTTTCCACTGCCGAGTACATGGAGAAAGTCGCCGCCTCGAAAACCGATGTAGACTCAGTCGAACGAGTGCAAAAAATAGCCCGCTTTCACTCAGAGGGTGAGGCGGTCATGCAAACCACTACAGCCACAACATTCGATGGCACTGTCTCGCGCGGCATACCGCGAGTACTCAGTGACGGCCGAGCCGCCACAGAAGCCGATGTCTTCACCAATCACAGTGGCCAACTCGTGAACGAACACCGGTACACCATAGGTGGCGAGAAAGGTATTTCAGGGCAGTATTCGACAGTGGGGGATATTTCAGACGCGAAACCTGTGATCGAAGCCGAGCTTGGTAGCCGCGATATTATTTATGCGGAGAAAAATATTCATGCTGATCGGATCTTAGATCTGACTGATCGAGCTACTGTCAGACGTTTTAATATAGAAATTGATGACATCAAACAACCGGACTATGACTACACCCAAGCCTTAGGTAGTTTAGCCAAACGTCATGGGTTTGATGGAATCAAATTTATTCCATTTGGCGGCAAAGGAGTAAATCTTGTTATCTTTAACTAATGAACATCAAGCTGAAATACTAAAACAATTGGCCCTGCCGCGGAGAGAAGAAAGCGCTAAACACAGATTTTTTAAGAAGCTCATTGATAAAAATGTCGATACTTTTATGGCCGTCCACCATTTTATAATGTCTCGACCGTTGGATAAAAACTCTGTAAGTTTTTTTTATTTTTGGGCGTATCACACTGTTATTTATAGTGCGAACAAGCACGAGCCAACAAACCTTGAAGTGCCACGAGAACAATACGACTTAGCGCTGGCTACCAAATGGGTCTTTAGATTATATCATTGGCCCAACCCGATCCCTTGTGAGCTCTGGCCGGAAATTGCAGAAAAGGGTTTTCGAATTATACAAAGCTTATATAAACACCCTCTTGAGAAACTCGATTACGGTAACGAGATTTTTGGTGAAATAAATAACTTGATTGCCGAAAAACTTAAGCAACTCGAAGCTGACCCCGCATGGTCTGAGCTTGCTAAATTACATCAAATACCGGGTTATTAAATCGTGAACTTTCACAGCCAGGGCAGATCGCCCTGACCTGTGAACTATCTTAAAACTACTGAAAAGATTCAAATCGCTTTTTAAATTTTATCATGACTTCATCCACTTCGTGGTCACGACCACAAGGTGAACTGATAGTTTTAGGTGCTGAACCATCATTGACTAACCCGCCAGCGCCATAGCCTCTTACAGAACGCAAAATTATGTTCAGCTCGTCGGTGCGAAGCCGATAATACTCATTAAATTTGCCTTCAATTTTCTGCCTGTTAGTCCAATCAAGGCCGATATCGCGATTAGTGTCAGAGAACGCTTTGGTGAACGTCTGCCAGCGGTCTTTATAGCCACCGACACCATCGATACTCGACAACAAATACAGACGGCCGTTTTCACGCGACAATTTTGAGACATATTTTAATTCGCCCGATTTATACTTTTTCCCCAACTCGACTTCGATGCTCACTTCTTCAAGAGTGTACTCAACCATAAACTCATCAGCCACGGTGGCTACATTCAATGCTAAATCAACATAAGCCTTCGCATTTTCTGCCGTACGGGAACGTTTATAAGCATTCGCGACCCCATCAATTTTATCGACCAATTTTATAAACTCTTTTCTGGGGTCTTGAACGTTTTCAATTTTGTCAGAACGATGGCGCGAAAAATTATGGTGAAAAAATTCGTGAACTAACGTGTAGCGATCGGTTTTTTCTCGCATAATAATGGCTGGCGTTTGAGCGATGCTGTTGATCCCGGCGTCTGGCGGCAGGTATAAACCCAAAATCGCATTTTCGTTCGCGCGTTGAGCGCGATCCCACTCTGCTTGCAAATCAGTGGGGGCATCGACCAACCCGGCAAAAAAGCTGCAGCCTTTTTTATTATGCTTACCTTTATAAATGTTTACACCCGCTTGAGTTACCAGCCGAATGGTCTCGACGCCCGAAGTTTTTAAAACCGCCTCTAGCCAATTGCTATAATATCCTTTGCCGAAATTGCCGGTCGCAATCATTTCACGCTCGAGAAGCTGACTATCGCCCGCATCGCCCGCGTCTGACTTTAACTCGCATGAGGCCAAGTCACCATTACCGGTTTTATCAGGTATAGCTGGATCAGATGAGCCGCTTGAGCCGCCCGAACACGCTGCTAGTAACAGTGAAATCGCTGCACAAAATGCATATAGTGACTTTTTCATTATCCCCCCTAAGGATTCTGCTTTGCGAGAGGATATGCGTATAAAGATAATACATTGTCAATGTAGATGCTTCACGCCAAACATTTCTCTTCAACAACGTCAGCGATAATTTGCGAAGCTGAAATCGGCTCAGCGTGAAAATCGTTTCTAGCGGAAAAATCAAACAGCTCCTGCGCTAGCTCGGTGCATATTTGCTCCGTGATATGAGTGGGCTGCGTACCCACAACGCGGACATAACCCCTCGTAAAACCATCTGCGCGCTCACTGACATTGCGTAATACGAGCGTGCGTTTACCAAAGTAAGCCGCTTCTTCTTGTACGCCGCCAGAATCCGTCAATACGACGGACGCTCGGCTAATCAAAGTTAAAAACTTCGGGTAGCTCAGCGGTTGCGTTAAAACCACATTGCTGTCGTTTGCAAAAATACTTTGAGCTAAATCTTTCACCGCCGGGTTCGGATGTACGGGGAAGACAAACAAAGTTTCAGGTTGGGCAATTGCCGCCCCTTGAATAGCGCGCATGACCGCCGATAACGAACTCGAACTGTTTTCTCGTCTGTGTAAAGTCACCACGGCCAGTTGCTCAAACTGATCCATTTTTTCTTGAAGCGGTCGTGGCAACAACGCGCTCACTTGGCGATTTTCACGTATAAAACGAATGGCATCATGAATCGTGCTGCCGGTGATAGAAATATTGTCACTATCTATGCTCTCGCCGAGAAGATTTTTTCTTTCGACGTCGGTGGGGGCGAAGTGGTGATGAGCCAAGCGCGCAACAGACTGACGATTAAATTCTTCTGGGTAAGGTGAATCGAGCAGAAAAGTTCTTAAACCCGCCTCAACATGATAAAACGGAAGCGAATGATAGAAGGCCGAAAGTGCAGTTGTGTAGCAAGTGGTTGTATCGCCATGGGCGAGAACCATATCGGGCCGCTCATGGGCAAATAATTTTTCTAGCCCGAGAAGTAAGTTCGACGTCAACGTGGTCAGAGTTTGGGCGGGGCGCATGACATCTAAATTATAATCAGGTGTGAGGTGAAAAACGTTCAAAACTTGCTCGAGTAGTTCGCGATGTTGCCCAGTGGCTATAAGCTTTACAGTTATGTTGCGTTTTGTTTGCAGCGCACGAAAGACCGGCGCCATCTTTATAGCCTCGGGCCGTGTGCCAATAATTAAGTGTACCGTTTTCATTTTTACCCCCCTTCGCGTTCAACGCACATAGAAGTAACTGAAATAACGATTGAAAAAAATCGAATGTTAACTGATATACGTTAACCTATGGATAGCAATCGTTTGCGGTATTTTTTAGTGGTTAATGAAATGGGCAGCATCAGGCGCGCCGCTGAAATGCTCAATCTATCGCCCGCTGCGCTCTCGAAGGCGATGAAGCTTCTCGAAGGTGAAGTCGGCTTTTCCCTTTTCGTACCTTCTGGCCGTGGCATCCTTATTACCGATCAAGGGCAAGAACTTGCGAGACAAGCGAAGCCTGTGATGGAAAATTTCACCCAACTCGCAAGGACTGTGCGTGAGCGAAATGCAACGGCGTTATCACCCCAGTCACCCGTACGCTTAGGTTCATTCGAAGTTTTCACCACGCATTTTTTAAATCGCTTACTTGAATATTTGCCGGCCGACAGCCAGTTTCTTTTGCGCGAGGTGATACCCGGCGAGATGGAGAAGGCCCTAATAGATCACGAAATTGATTTAGGGCTGACTTACATACCCATCCCCACGAGTGGTGTTGAGCATCAGTCTGTAGCCCATATTGACATGGGTATTTTTGGCACAAAAGAATTTTTGCATGAGTATCGCGACAAAAATTTTGAAAAAATTCCGTTTGTAATTCCAATTCAGCCAATTGCTGGGTCGCCCAATAAAGTGCAGGGGTTAGATGGCTGGCCCAGTGACCGAATTCACCGGTTAGTTCACCACCGCGTGACACTTATGGAGTCAGCTCTTGAACTTTGTCGTAAAAGTCGGGCTGTCGCTTTTTTGCCCACGTTTGTGGTGAATGAACATAATGAGAATGTGAAGCCCAAGTATCAGCTGACTCAGCTCGAAGGGCCACGGGGCTTGGGCCCCAACAAACAGGCCGTTTACATAGCGAAAAGAAAATCTGACCCTGAAAATGAGATAGTGAAAAAAATAGCCCGTGCAGTGCGCATGCGCTGTAAGAGCATTTAAGCCGGATTAGTTACATAGGGAGATCGTGGCTGCCGCTCTGGGACTAGCCGCGGAAATTTTTCTGGGTAATTTGCAGGTTAAAGCCTTTCAATTATTCAAGCCCGGAAAAAAAATTACAGAAGTACCCACTTGGATACACGGCCATGCCACCCCTCTCACAATAATGCTATGAGTAGTCACTACTTTATGTAAGGGAGGCCCCATGAATTCATTTGTTCTATTACTCGCAACGACCTTCGCGATTTCAGCGAATGTTTTAGCTGCAGAATACAAACCACTTTTAGTACCTACCAATGTATTGGTGAGCAGCTCTAGCCCGCGCCAAACAATTTGGTCTGGTCTGACTAAAAAAGAGCAGAGCTTAGCAAAACACCTTTTGTCAGCGGCCAAAGCCGGCGAGCCGATTATTTACTGGCAAAACCACCGACACGGTTTACTTATCAAAAGCGTTATCGAAAAATCTTTGAATGCAAAAAATTTGCCTAGTACGAAAAAATTTCTGGGCGATAGCTTTCTTGAATACTTAAATTATTCAGCGAAATTTGAAGATCAATCGGGCCCTTACTCGCCGGCCAACCGCAAATATGTTTTGCGTAAGACTTCTGCCATGCAAGTGGCCCACTTTTTCAAGCAGTACGCAGCCAAAACTGACGCGCGCATTGCCGCTGAAGCCGTACGCTTGATGACAGATGAAGCTTACGAAGTCATTTCGCGACCTGAAGATGCTGAGGGAACTAACCTCGAAAACTCGGGCGGCAATATGTATGAACACGGCTTGACCGGTGCTGAAGTAGCCGAAGCTGTTCGCAATGGTCTCAACTCGAATCTCAATTGCCGCATTATTCGTGCAGCGAACGGTAGTGTGAATTGCGACGTGCAAGCATTAAATAACCCAGCACTGCCACAGCTCGTACGCCGAGCGCTCGAGGGCGTTGTTCGCGAATTAGAACTGGCACTCCCCTATGCGACCACTAAACACCAGTCCAGCCAAATTACATATTTGATCAAATTTCTGCGCACGGGTGATGTTGAAGACTTTCGCCAAATGAATATTGAGTGGGTGAAAGATCGTACGAACTCGAAGGTCGATTTCATGATGGGCTTTGTTGAGGTTTATCAAGATTACCTAAACCAAATCGGGGCGTGGGAGTCTTACGTACAAATTGTTGACCCGACCACCACACAGCTTTCGATCAATTTAGCACAACATGCGCAGACGTTTGAAAACAACATGCCGTATGGCGAGTATAAAAAGACTTTCCCGGCTGATTATTCGCCGCCAGCCATGATGGTTTATTACTTTCAAGAGCTTTCAGCTTTTCGTTCGGGTGGGTACAACTTGCCGAACTTCGATGACATTCGTCGCGATGTCGGTGCTAAAAACGTCATTCGCTTAGATTTACCAGGTCTACAAAACGACCCGACAACTCTGGCGGTACGTCGCGAACTGTTCGAAGAGTTTCTTGTACATACAAAAGTGGAAGGCGTTTTGACTGACTGGCCTGCTGCCCGTCGCGCGCTGGTATTATTGCACGAGATTATTGGCCACGGCTCCGGTACCTACAATATTAAAAAATACCCAGGCAACGAAGACCCTGTTGGCGCTTTAGGCTCACTCGGTTCTTCACTCGAAGAACAACGTGCCGATCAAGCCGCACTTGTTTTCGCGGCCGATCCAGTATTAGTGAAAATAGGTTTTTATAAAGACCAAGCTGAAGCCACACGCGTACGCAACGCTATGTATGACTCTTATCTTGCGATATTTTTGCGTGATATTGCGAAACAACAGAGCTTGAGTGAGGCTCACCATCGCGGTCACTGGTTGTTACTGAATAAGCTTTTTGAAGCGAACGCTATTGAGAAAACTTCAAGAGACGGCGCGCCACTCACGAATGAAAATCTCGTACTCAATGTGAAAGATTACGAATTGTTCTACAAAGTGAGCTACGACTTACTGGCTGAATTACAACGCATTAAGGCTGAGCGCGATGAACCGGCGTTAAAAGAAATCTACAAGCGCTATGCTCCGCTCGAATCGATTAACGAACCTTGGATGCAAGCTGTGATTGCTCGCGGTATTAAATTGAAAGCCTATGCTGGTGAAATTCAACAGCCTTGGGTTTTACGCAAGAACACCATCGTACCCTTGGGTGAGCGAAACAAGGAAGGCCTGCTCACTCTTGAAGGCATTGCGCCTTACTTCGGTAAGTAGAGATATTTAAAATATCTCTGTTCGTGTTTAAAAAATTATTTGAGTGAAGTCGCCACCAACTGGGTGGCGACTTTTATTAGAAAGTCGCGAT